>JAGPCI010000119.1 GCA_018058165.1 Bacteroidia bacterium | reverse complement strand
GGATACAGGTATATTAACACCAAAAACAATATTTTTGAAAGCAATATATCTGATTTGGTAGTACTTGCAAATCAGCTTGAATGGAATAGTAATTTATATAAAAGTGTTCGTGTATTTATAAATAACGAGGTTTTTACATTGGTTCCCGAAGCACTTTTTGATGCAAACCAAGCCAATAAATATTTACAATTGGTGCATAAACAAATGCCAAATAACAAGGTATTATTTAGTACAATAAACAAACAACAAGCAGTATGTGTGTTTAGTATTAATAGTGATTTTTATACTGCCATTAACATAGTGTTTGGTAGACCAACAATTTTACACCAAAGTTTGGTATTGATACAAACGGCCGATATGTTTAACGAAAACGACCTTAAACAACACTTAATTGTAAATTTTGAAAACAACTTTGTTACCACATTACAGTATCAAAACAACGAAATAAAATACCTAAACACCTTTAATGTAGATGCGGATACAGATACGGTCTATTTTATTTTATCGATAGCAGAACAATTACAATTGCAAGCTGAGAAATTTGGCGTGTATGTTATGGGTGATATTTCAACAACTTCGGCAACATTAGGCTTGTTAAAAAAATACATACCATCAGTACAAATTTTAAGCAGGTTACAAAGTATAGATTACCCAATATCGTTTAGAGAGTTTCAGGAACAACAACATTATTTAACCACACATACTTTATTGTGCGAATTATAAGTGGTGACTTACGCGGCATTTTAATTGCACCTCCAAAAGGTTTACCAGTGCGGCCAACAACCGATAGGGCCAAAGAAAGTTTGTTTAATATTATTGATAACAACTTTAATATAACAGATTTAAATGTGCTTGATATTTTTAGCGGAACTGGTAATATTAGTTATGAGTTTGCATCACGTGGTGCGCAAAAAATTACTGCCGTAGATTTAAACTTTAAGTGTACTGAGTTTATAAAACTGATGAAACAAAAACATCAACTGAAAAATATTGATGTGGTAAAAAAAGATGCATTTACTTTTTTAAAAAGTACTTTAACTACATACGATATTATTTTTGCAGATGCACCTTATGCCCATAAAGACATTATACAAATACCCAAATTAGTGGCCGAACGGAAACTTTTAAACCCAAAAGGCTGGCTTATTGTAGAACATGAAAACGTACTTGATTTAGATACAGAACCAAACTTTTTAAACAAACGCGTTTACGGACAATCGTGTTTTAGTTTTTTTAGTGCAGCAGATTAAAAAAAATACTGCATATTCGCTTATTAAATTGTAATTACATGAAACGTATTGCTCTATTTCCCGGCACATTCGACCCCATTACCATAGGCCACATAAACCTTATTGAACGAGCCATGTTTTTGTTTGATGAAATAGTTATTGGCATTGGCCATAACAGTAGCAAACGCACTTTATTTACATTAGCGCAACGCGAAGAGTGGGTTAATAAAATTTATAATGATTTTCCAAAAGTACGAGTTCAAGCGTATGAGGGATTAACTGTAAATTTTTGTGAAGATATTAATGCCCAATATATTTTAAGAGGCTTAAGAAATATGAGTGATTTTGACTATGAAAAAAACATTGCTCAAATGAACAAATTAGTTAAGCCAAACATTGAAACAATTTTCTTAATGTGCGACCCTGCATATACCCCAATTAGCAGTAGTGTGGTTAGAGATTTAATAAGAAATGAAGGAGATGCGAGTCCGTATTTACCCGCGGAGGTAAATTACCGCCAAGCGCAAACCCTCGAAAACATTGACTAAAATCAATAAATCTCACACTCCTCTATCATTTTCTGTCATGTTCATGTAATCTGTGTAATGTTTTTGTAATTACCATTAGTAAAATAAATTTGGTATTAAAAGTCACGTTAGTTTTGCTCCCACAATTTACTGATTAAATCATGAAAAAAATTATACTATCATTATCCATTTTAGGATTAACATTTAGCACATTTGCACAAACACCCATTACCGATTCAATTCAAGCAGGTGCATCATATAGTAATGATGCTTATTATAGCCTTAAAAATGGATTAGTTAAAACTGCACCAAATAGCGAGTGGCAATTGGCATTTAGCATTGGTTCATTTAATGTTGCTGTGAGAACAAATGCAACTACAAGTAGCAGTGGTAACGGCTCGGTTACGACCTATGAAAAAGCAGGTAGAGACACTTCAGTTTGGAACAACTTTGATACTACCAATTATAAGTTTTGGAATATGGTTGAAAACTCAGACGAGGATTGGGAAACTGGTGCTTTAAACAGAAATGGAAACAGTCAGTTTGATTATGGTTGGGGTGAATACGATCAAACTTCACATGCAGTAACCGGCAACAGAATTTATTTATTGGTGATTAACAATGCAGGTGTAACAGTGTTTAAAAAACTTTGGATAAAAAGCAAAAACCTAGGCAAATGGTTGGTTACTTATGAAGATATTAATGGTTCAAATACAAAAACAATCACTTTAAATTCAAGCGATTTTGCAGGAAAAAACTTTGTTTATTTATCTGTGCTAAACGACTCGATAATTGATAGAGAACCTGCAAAAACCGAGTGGGATTTTGTATTAACACGTTATAAAGCATACCAACCACAGCAAAGCATTTATTATCCATCAACAGGTGTTTTAACCAATGCAAATGTAGTAACAGCCGAAGCGCGTGGAGTAGCAGTTAATGATGCATTACTTAATACTTTTATAGCAGATACATCTTCAAATATTTCAACTATTGGAGCCGATTGGAAACAATTAAATGGAACAACTTTCCAATTTTATGTTGTTGATTCGTTGTGTTATTTTGTAAAGGCAAATGATGGTGCATTTTGGAAACTAGTATTCACAAAATTTGCCGGTTCTAGCACTGGTAATATTGTGTTTAATAAAACAAAACTCACCTCTTCAACAGGCATAATTAATATTGGAAAAGAAGTTAATAATTTAACGGTATATCCAAATCCAGCAACAAATAATATTACAGTTTTATTTAATGCGACAAATAACATGAGCACAATTTCAATTTTAGACATTTCAGGAAGGGTTGTTAAATCTATAAACATCAATCAAACAACAGATTTTAACACCCATCAAATAAATTTAAATGATGTGCAAAAGGGCATTTATTTCTTGCAAGTGTTGAATGGTAACAGCAGTAGTATTCAAAAAATTATTATTCAATAATTTAAAATACCTGTTGGTATGATTCAGCGTTTTAGTCGTTTCTTTTTCATAATTATGTTTGGATGTTTTGCTTTGCTTGCCTCAGTATTTGAGGCAAGCGGGCAACAACATTTATTATTGCTTAACTCCCATGGTATACCAATTGAAGATGCAGTAATTGCCTATCAACCTGATGCTATAAAAACGAAACAAAAAGTAATTTTAACTAATACTTTTGGAATAGCAGTTTTACCACATCAACAGCCAGCTACAATCCAAATATTTAAAGTAGGTTATGATATTATTTGCGACACATTAAAAGCAAATCAACATAAAACGTATACGTTAAAACCAAACACAAAAAACTTAGCTGATTTAGTAGTTATGGGTCAATTTGAAGAGGCTTGTATTGATAAGTCTGTTTATAAAATTAAAGTAATAAACAGGCAGCGAATTGAGCAACAAGGAGCCGTAAACTTAAAAGATATTTTAAGTAACGAACTTAACATTAGACTTTCGCAAGATGGTATTTTAGGAACACAAATGAGCATGATGGGAGTAGGTGGACAAAATGTAAAAATTCTTATAGATGGTGTACCAGTAATTGGCAGAATGGATGGTAATATTGACATAAGCCAAATAAACTTAAATAATATAGAAAGAATTGAAGTGGTAGAAGGCCCAATGAGCGTAATTTATGGAACAGACGCTTTAGGAGGTGTAATAAATTTAATAAGCAAACAACCAAACAAGAAACATTATAGCTTAAATGTAAATACTTATTACGAAAATGTAGGTACTTATAACTTTGATGCAACCTCTGGTTACCAATATAAAAAAATTCAAATCACGGCCTCTGCTGGACGAAATTTTTTTGACGGATACTCTGCTATAGAAGGCGAAAAAATACGTTGGAAACAATGGAAACCACGTGAGCAATACTTTGCAGAAATAGGTTTAAATTACAAATTTAAAACTCATAACCATAGATTAAGTGGAAGATATTTTAACGAAAAAATAACAGCTAGAAACAACCCAACAATTACACCTTATGCCATTAATGGTTTTGATGATTACTTTAAAACCACTCGTATTAATCTTGCATTATACTCTGATATTTATTTAAAGAATAAAGCTACTTTAAACTTAATAAACTCTTATGCTGATTTTGGAAGAATTAAAAATGCATACATAAAAAATTTAGTTACAGGAACCGAGCAATTATTACCTAATAAGGATAACCAAGACACTACCACTTTTAACCTAATCACATTTCGAGGAACATACACCACCAAAACACAAACCAAGCTTAACTCACAGTTAGGATATGATGTTAATTTAGAAAATGGCAGCGGAAAACGTTTAGTACAAGGAGATAATTATATAGGTGATTTTGCCCTATTTTATATAGCTGATATTAAACCTTCGATTAGATTAAACATTAGACCTGGAATTAGGTTTATTTACAACACTGCTTATGGAGCACCCATAATTCCAAGCCTTAATCTAAAGTACGATATAAACAGCGAGATTGCAATTAGGGGTTCGTATGCAAGAGGATTTAGAGCCCCATCACTAAAAGAGTTGAATTTATTTTTTGTTGATGTAAACCACAACATCCAAGGAAATAAAAACCTGAAAGCAGAAACATCAAACAATATAAACCTGAGCATAAACTATAAAAAACAATATACCAATATAATCGTAAAATCAGAATTAACAGGATTTTATAACACAATTGACAACCTAATAAGTTTGGCTATTACAGATGCAATAACTCAAACTTACAGTTATATAAACATAGATACATACAAAACTTTTGGAGCAAATTTTACCAATGAAATTAACTACAAATTGATAAAGTTATCATTAGGCGTAAGCCAAATTGCTAGGTACAATCAGCTAAGCAAAACCAATAATATAAATGCCTATAATTATGCCCATGAGTATAGAGCCAACTTTGGTTACACCATAAAAAAAGCTAAAACCGACATTAATGTTTTTTACAAATACAACGGACAATTACCAGGCTTTGCAATTGATGAAAAGCAACAAGTTTACCAAACATTTATAGGTGCATTTGGTATGATGGATGTAAGTGCAACAAAATCGTTTAGTAAAAACAAAATAAAACTAACTTTAGGTGTAAAAAACCTTTTAAACGTTACCAAAATTGCGTTTAACACCACTTCATCTGCACACAGTGCTGGTGCAGGAAACATGCCAATGGCAATGGGCCGATTATTATTTACCTCAATACGAATTAACCTTGAAAAACTATAAAATATACTTCGCTTATGCTTTAGGTTTGATGATACTATCATCTTGCGAAAAAGAAGAAAAACTTTGGGAGTTACCTAAACCTGGAAGTGAAAAAATTGTTTCGATAAGTATGGGCGAAACGTATGAAAACACCAGTTACTTTCAATTAAGCACTGGCAATACCACCCAACGATACTTACAAATTTGGGATATTGCTTTTTCAACCGACAACAACACCAATCATTTAATAATTAATGGTGGCAAAGAGGTTCAAGTACATCAAACCAATTACACCAATTTTAACCACCAAATAACAACACCAACCGACAATTGGCAGTGGGATAACCCGAATGGCGATATAGATTCTACTGCATTTGGAAAATGGCTTAATGATGATGGTTCATCAAAACAACTTGTTTATGTAGTTGATATTGGTAAACAAAACAATCCACGATATTATAAATTACAATTTTTAACCGTAACTGATTCGTGTTATACATTTAAACTTAGCGTGTTAAATGATGCAACAGGCTCCATAACTACCATACAAAAAAACAACATCAATAACTATATATATTTTAACCTAAGCACTAATGAAACAGTAGATTACGAACCACCGTCAAGCCAATGGGACTTGGTATTTACAAGGTATAGGTATATTTATTATGATATGAATCCAATTACACCATATCAAGTAAATGGTACATTAATAAATACCAAAACAACAAGTGTTGCCGAAATATCAAACCTAACTTTTGACGAATTAGATAATACAAAAGCACAACAAATTTTGCTTACCAAAAATGCCGATGAAATTGGCTTTGATTGGAAATATTTCGACTTAAATGGTTCTGGAAAATACACGGTAAACTCCAAAAAACTTTTTTTAATAAAAACTCTGGATGGCTACTATTATAAACTTAAATTTATAGATTTTTATGATGAAAATGGAGCCAAAGGAACACCCAAATTAGCCTATCAACGATTATAAATAACTTTAATACTTTACATATATGAAAATAAAAATTATCACCGCATTACTAGTTACAAGCCAACTTGTAAATGCACAAACAACCGAAAAACATTTAAAAAATTTAAAGCAATTAACTTTTGGAGGCGACAACGCAGAAGCATACTGGAGTTATGATAACAAGAAGTTAACTTTTCAGAGCAACAACAAAGCTTGGGGTGTAAAATGTGATCAAATTTTTGATATGGACTTGAGCAAAGCTGAAAAAGACAGCACATACAAACCAAACCAAATTAGCTCGGGCGAAGGTCGCACTACTTGCAGTTATTATTTAAAAGACAACAAACATATATTATACGCATCAACCCATTTAGGAGGTAAAGATTGTCCGCCAGATGTGCCGCATAGTGATAAATACCTGTGGGCAATTTATCCAGAATACGACATTTTTATTGCCGATTTAAATGGAAAAATAACACAACAATTAACCAACCAACCTGGTTACGATGCAGAAGCAACAGTATCTCCTGATGGAAAAAAAGTAGTATTTACTTCAACCAGAAGTGGAGATTTAGAGTTGTGGACGATGGATATTGATGGCAAAAATCAAAAACAAATTACATCTGGATTAGGCTATGATGGTGGTGCATTTTTTTCGCCTGATGGAAAAAAAATTGTGTTCCGTGCCTCACGCCCAACAACCGAAGAAGAGATAAAAGAATATAAAGAATTGTTGGCCAAAGGTCTTGTTGCGCCAACAAATATGGAGATTTATGTTTGTGATATAGATGGTAAAAACCTACAACAAATTACCAAGTTGGGCAAAGCAAATTGGGCACCATTTTTTCATCCAAGTGGTAATAAAATATTGTTTTCAAGCAATCACCATTCAGATCGTGGTTATGATTTTCAGTTATACATGATTAATATTGATGGAACAAAACTTGAACGTATTACCAACGAAAGTAAATTTAATGCATTTCCAATGTTTTCGCCCGATGGAAAAAAATTAGTTTTTTCTTCGAACCGAAATAATGGAGGCACAAGAGATACCAATTTGTTTTATGCCGAATGGGTTGATTAATAAACGAACAATACAAACATGAATTTAAAAACTACGTTAACAATTTTAACCTTATCAGCAACTTACTTTTGTGTTGCACAAAC
>JAGPCI010000118.1 GCA_018058165.1 Bacteroidia bacterium | reverse complement strand
CCACCAGGCTTTAATTTCAAACAGCTCAACCCAAACTTTTAGCTTATCTAATGCCTCCCTTCTGCTTAAACCTTTAAGTTGTGCAAAGTATAAAAGCTGCTCGCCTACTTCCATTTTTTTATACAAACCACGCTCTTCGGGTAAGTATCCAATTTGATAAATATGTTCGGGTTTTAGCGGTTCGCCATCAAAATAAACCTCGCCTTTATCGGCTTTGGTAATTTGAGTTATGATTCTAATTAGTGTTGTTTTGCCCGCCCCATTTGGCCCAAGCAAGCCAAATATACTGCCTTTGGGAACTACTAAGCTAACATCGTTAAGTGCTTTGTGTGTTGCAAATTGTTTGGAAACGTTTTTTACTTCTAAAATACTCATTTATTAATGGCCTAATTAGGTTACAAAGTAATATAATTTTTTAAAGATAAAACACCGTTTATAAAATTCTACGCACACCCTAACGATAAAGGGCACCACCGCACAATATTTACTTACTATTGAATTTTCTCCAATTCGTAATTCGTAATTTTTAATTCTTAATTCTTAATTGAATACACCTAGTTGGATATAATAAAATGAGCTTCTACTTCGTAGCGCAATTTTATTTTTCGCATTTCAATTGGTTCGGTGTCTTGAGATGCTTCCATTGCCATAGCTACATTTGATTTTAAATACATTGGTTGCTGATAGCCCATACTATTATCCCGTTCGCGTATAAGTTGAACTTCTCCTACTTTTTTACTTATTGCATTTAATAAAACAGCTGCTTTTTGTTGTGCAGCTTTTAATGCTTCAACTTTTACCTGCGTGCGGTATTCTTCAATTTTACTATGGTTGGTACTTTGTATGTAAACATTTTCGATGCCTTTCTTATCAAGCATAGTTACCAATTGGTTGTATTTTTCTAAATCGGCAAACTTAATGAGGTATGTTTTGGCATTTAAAAACTCACCCCTTTTATTGGTTTTATAGTCGTACTCAAATTGGCCATAAACACTTTGTAAAGAAATTAATTTATTGTCGATTTTTAAATCGCTTGTTATGCTTTTAAATTCTTTTTCGATGCCCGCGATTGACTGTTTCTTTTTATCAATCAAAAACTCTTTTAAGGTAACACTTACATAAATCTCATCAGGTGTAATTTCTAACTCAGCACTACCGGTTACTTCAATAATGGGCTTTGTGGTTGATTGTTGTTGTGCAAATAATGTAGGTAATCCAAACATTAAGATTGCTAAAAAAGCATAAATTGTTTTCATGTGTTGTATTAAATTAAGTATTGGAGGTTTACAAATATCAAACCAAATAAAAAAACTAAAGATACAAATCGGAAATACGAACCGACTTTACATAACGTAATCGATAATAAGGTGAGGCTAAATTATCAACCCGTACACCAGAACTTGTGCTGCTATGAATAAACTTTACGGGCTCACCTTTTTCGCTAATAACTATTCCTACATGGCCAATTCTAGCGCTTCTTCGGTTGCCACCCCTAAATAATATCAAATCACCTTTCTGAATGTTTTGTTGGCTTACATTTACACCTACTAATCCTTGCCCAGCACTGGTATGCGGCAATTTAATACCTAAATATTTAAACACGGTCATTGTAAAACCACTGCAATCAAAGCCAGCAGTACTTGTTCCACCTCTGCGATACCTGTTGCCTAAATATTGTTCGGCAAACATAATTAAACTATCAATTTTGGTATTGTAACGGCTGTTTCCTTTTAGGTTATCACCTTTTTTTGCCTGTTTTTTTAGTGTAGGGTTTGATTTTGCAACTTCATTATGCGTGTTTGATGTATCTGATTTAACTGTAATACTATCTTCAACTTCAATAAACAAAGGCACTTGGCAATTACCTTTTAAAGGTAAGCCACACATTAAAAAAAGTAATATGTAAAGTGCATTTTTAAACATGGATAGCAAGCAAGATAGCTTTGCTTATTTTAAGCACAAAAAATTAATCAAAAAAACCACTTTAAAATACTGTAAGTTAGTTACAAAAATTTGCTTTTGGTGAGTTTTGGCGCTTTACAATTTCAAATAAATCCCTTACATTTGCGTTCTCGTATAAAAAAACATGAACATACGCTTAATTGGCATCTATATAATTTCGGCTTTATTACTTACAGGTTGTAGCAAATACCAAAAGGTATTAAAAAATCCCGACCCTAATAAAAAGCTAGAAATGGCTCAATATTACTACAACAAAAAAGATTACTACCGCGCAGCTACTTTGTTTGAACAGTTGCAAGATAACTTTAACGGAACAGCAATGGCCGAAAAAGTAATGTATTACAGCGCATATTGTAACTTTGGCTTACGTGGATATACTTTAGCGGGATATCAATTTAAAACATATTTCGAAAACTTTCCTACTGGGCAATGGGCCGAAGAAAGTTTATACATGAATGCTTATTGCCAATTTTTAGAGTCGCAAAACTTTTATTTAGACCAAACCGACACCTACAAAGCAAACGAGGCAATTAAATTATTTGTAAGCGTATATCCTGAAAGCAAATATGTTAGCGAATGTAACGTTTTGCTAGATAAATTAAGGTCTAAACTATCAATGAAAGCTTATAAAAACGCTAAACTTTATTTTGATATTGGCGAATACAAAAGCTCGATTGTGGCACTACAAAATGTAATTAAAGATTTTCCTGAAGTTCAGCAAAAAGAAGAGTTAGATTTTTTAACCTTAAAATCGTATTATTTATTGGCCGATAATAGCATTGAAAGTAAAAAAATTGAAAGATATAAGGATGCTTTAGAATTTTATAACTACTTTTCAGCCGAATATGCTGGTAGTAAATACCTGAATGAAGCAAAAAGTATTTCGGTAAAAGCCCAAAACAGCATTAATAAAATAGTAAAACAACAAATATAACATACAATAAAAATGGCAAACATTAATTACAGTAACATCCCAACAACCACGGTAGTTAGAGACATGCGTAAAGTAGACGAGCATACCCATAATGTGTATGAGTCGTTGGCAATTGTAAGCAAACGTGCTAACCAAATCTCTGCTCAAATGAAAGAGGAGTTACATGCTAAATTACAAGAGTTTAACAACGATAGCGACACACTTGAAGAGGTATTTGAAAATCGTGAACAAATTGAAATTTCAAGCTACTACGAGCGTTTACCAAAAGCAGTTAATATTGCAATGGATGAGTTTTTAAACGACAAAATATACTACCGTAACCCGGCTAAAGAAAACAGATAATTAAGGAATTACTTTTTATATAATGGTTACATTACTTTGGTAGTGTAACCATTTTGTGTTTTATTTGAGGTATGCTAAAAGGCAAAAAAATACTAGTAGGTGTTACAGGCAGTATAGCCGCATACAAGGCCGCTACTTTAATTAGGTTATTGGTTAAACAAGGCGCACAGGTTAAAGTAATTATGAGTGATGGCGCACAAGATTTTATAACGCCACTAACCCTATCTACTTTAAGTAAAAACCCAGTTTACCATAAGTTTATTTTAAACGATGCTGGCGAATGGACAAACCACGTAGAGCTTGCATTATGGGCCGATTGTTTATTGATTGCCCCTGCCACAGCAAATACCATTGCTAAAATGGCGCATGGCCTTTGCGATAACCTATTACTAGCCACATATCTTAGTGCAAAATGTGTTACTTATGTTGCCCCAGCAATGGATTTAGATATGTTTGCACATGCTAGCACCCAGCATAATTTAGCTACTTTAAAATCGTACGGAAACATGGTTTTACCTGTTGCCCATGGCGAATTAGCAAGCGGATTAATTGGAGCAGGCAGAATGATAGAACCTGAAGAAATTTGCACTTATTTACAAACTCACCTTGCTTCAACCCAAATTTTAAAAAACAAAAAAGTATTGGTTACTGCCGGGCCAACATACGAAAACATTGATCCGGTTCGTTTTATCGGCAACCACAGCAGCGGTAAAATGGGTTTTGCAATTGCTGATGAATTTGCAAGAAATGGTGCTGATGTAACTTTAATTACTGGCCCAACAGATTTGGTTACCAACAACAAAAACATTACAAGAATTGATGTAACAAGTGCAGATGAAATGTATCAGCATACTTTAAAATGTTTTACAAAATCAACCATTGCAGTTATGAGTGCTGCCGTAGCTGATTATACGCCCGAAAAAGTGAGCATTTCTAAAATTAAAAAAAGTGGTGATGAATTGCACTTAAAACTCAAAAAAACAAAAGATATTTTAGCTGAATTAGGTCAACAAAAAACAAAAAAACAAATACTAGTGGGCTTTGCTTTAGAAACCAACAACGAGTTGGAAAATGCTAAACAAAAACTAGTAAAAAAGAATTTAGATTTTATCGTATTAAACTCGCTACGCACTAAGGGTGCTGGTTTTGGGTTTGATACCAACAAGGTTACCATAATAGATAAACTGGGCAAAAAAACTGATTTTAAATTAAAATCGAAAACAGAGGTTGCCCACGATATTGTACAAAAAATAATAGAAATTAAACATGCATAAACTAGTAGTTTTAGCTCTTGTTTTTATAAGCCTAGCACCATTAAAGGCACAAGATATTAACTGTAAAACCATTATTATGGATAACCAAATACAGTTAAGTGACAAACGAATTTTTAGAACTTTAGAACAGGCCATAAGTGAGTTTGTAAACAACACTAAATGGACCAATGATAAAATTCAAACCAACGAAAAAATTGAACTTACCATACAGTTTATTCCTACAAAATACGATCAGCAATCAAACTCGATGGAAGGTAGTGCGCAAATTATTTGCCAACGCCCAATTTATGGCAGCTCATACACTTCAAATACACTAAATATTTTAGACGAAGATTGGAATTTTATTTATGCCGAATACCAACGCATGGATTATAACGAAAACAGCTTTACCAATAACTTGGTGGCCTTGGTTGCGTTTTATGTTAACTATGCCATTGGTTTAGATTATGATTCGTTTTCGCCATTGGCCGGAACACCTTATTTTAATAAATCGTTGGCTATTGCAAACCAAGCACAAAGTAGTGATGGTAGTAGTGGTTGGAAGCCTTTTCAAAGAAATATTAGGGCTAGGTATAATTTAATTGACAATGTGTTGAACCCAAGGTTTGAACCCGTGCGACAAGCTTATTACAAATACCACCGTGAAGGTTTGGATATGATGTATAAAGACCCAGAGGTGGCACGTAAAGCAATTTTTGCCAGCTTAGAAATGGTACAAAAAGTATTTAAAATTGCGCCAAACACTGCAATGCTTGTAGTTTTTTTTGAAGCAAAAAGCGATGAGCTAGTAAATATTTATAAAGGCGCAACTCCTACCGAAAAATCTAAAGCCATTGATTTATTAACCGAGATTAATGTGGCCAATTTAAATAAATACGAAAAAATTCGGAGTTAAAGTTTAATAATTTTTTACCAAAGCTAACACAACGAATACAATTTACTGGAACGCTGCGAACCCTGCAAAAAAATAATGCCACAATGTTAGCACTACTTTGATACTTAACAATTAAAATATTGTTGAAAATTAAGTAACACAATTTAAACCACACTACCCTATTTTTGGGAATTATATGCTTAAGGAATTACACATACGCAACTATGCAATTATCAAAGAAGTTGATATTGCTTTTAATAACAAACTAAACATAATTACTGGCGAAACCGGTGCAGGAAAATCGATTGTAATGGGTGCATTGGGGTTAATTTTGGGTGAACGTGCCGATACCAAATCGCTTTTAAATGCTAGTGATAAATGTGTGATTGAAGGCGTATTTGAAATTAACAATTACACCCTTAAACCTTACTTTGATAACAACGAATTAGATTACGATACTACTTGTATTTTACGCAGAGAAATTGCACCTAATGGCAAAAGCCGAGCGTTTATAAACGATACACCTGTTAATCTTAATCAGCTAAAAGAACTAGGCTCACAATTGGTTGATATTGTAAGTCAGCACCAAACTTTAGACTTAAATAACAACGATTTTCAATTAAGTATTGTTGATGCAATTGCCGAAAATAATACTGATTTAGAAAGCTACAAACAAAATTTTAAGCAGTATAAAGTTGTAGAAAAACAACTGAGCGAACTCATAAATAAAGAAGCGCAAGCAAAAACGGATGAAGATTATTTACAGTTTATTTTAAACGAATTAAACGAAACAAATCCGCAAGAAAACGAACAAGAATTGCTTGAAAAACAATTGGAAATATTAAGCAATGCCGAATCAATACAACAAAGTACGGGTGTAGCTTATAGTGCATTAAACACCGATGATCAAGGTGTAATTGAAGCTTTAAGAAATATTAAAACCAATTTAAACAATGATGCAAAACATCACCCAAGCTTACAAGAGTTGGTAAAAAGAATAGACTCGGCAATGATTGAACTAAAAGACATTGCTGCCGAATTAGAAACCATTACCGAACAAACACAAGCAAACCCCGAAGAGTTAGAACGTATTGATAGCCGCTTGCAAACTTTATTTAACCTTCAAAAAAAACACCGCGTAACCAACAATACGGAGTTGTTAGCTTTTAAAACAGAAGTGGAACAAAAGTTAAATAATATTGGTTCGTTAAGCGATGATATTATAAAAACACAACAGCATTTACAGGAACTAAAACATCAATTAAGTAAACAGTCCAAACAATTAAGTGATAACCGTATTAAGGCCATTCCGCAAATAGAAAAACGTGTAAACGAATTGTTGGCCCAGGTGCAAATGGCCGATGCTAACATAAAAATTGAACACCACTTATTAAACGATAACTTTAATACCAATGGCATTGATCAAATAGATTTGTTGTTTGCAGCAAATAAAGGCTCCAATTTTCAACCAATTGGCAAAGTAGCCAGCGGTGGTGAGTTAAGTCGATTAATGTTATGTATAAAATCCTTAATTAGTGATAAAGTAGCTTTACCAACCATTGTGTTTGATGAAATTGACACAGGGATAAGTGGCGAAGCAGCCATGAAAGTAAGTAATGTAATGAAACAACATGCGGCTAAACACCAAGTAATAGCCATTACACATTTACCACAAATTGCTGGCAAAGCCGATACTCATTTATTGGTATACAAAAACAACGATACCAACACCACACAAACCTACATTAAAACCTTATCGGCCAACGAAAGGGTTGAAGAAATAGCACGTATGTTGCATGGCGAAAACCCATCAGAAAAAGTACTAGCCGCTGCTAAAGAGTTGATTAAGGGGTAGAACATTACTCATTGTGTAAGTGAAAAATGATTAGTGAAAAGTGAAAAATTGTCATCACTCCCGTTTTTCACTTTTAGTCTATCACTTTTCTCTTTCACTTTTTCGCTGTTTTAATACTCGAAACCAGTATGGCCATTAACTCTTTGCAATCTGATTGCATACGCTCAAATAAATTTTGTTCTATGTAATTTGTATCCTTTAAAATACAAATCCAATATTCTGTTTCATTTGCTTCTTTTAACGAGATGCTCATTTTGCTGACAAAATCGGCTTTGCGGATACTATACAAAAAATGTGTAAAGCTCAAAAAAAACGATTTTTGTGATTGCAACATAAAAATTGAAAACTATGAACTTTACACAATCACAAA
>JAGPCI010000117.1 GCA_018058165.1 Bacteroidia bacterium | reverse complement strand
ATAAATACTTGGTCGTTTTCTGTTAAATTTCTATTCGAAATATCTTGGTGGTCTATTTCTATAATTTGCTTTTTTACCCTTGCAATAGCTTCTTTTAGCCTAGGCAATTCTATTGGTTTAAGCAGGTAATCCATTGCATTTACTTCAAAAGCTTTTAGTGCAAACTCGTTATAAGCAGTAGTAAAAATTACAAATGGCGTTTCTATCAATTCTTCCAATAGATCAAACCCGTTTTTTTCGGGCATTTCAATATCTAAAAAAAGTAGTTGTGGTTTATATTTTTCAACTAAATCAATGGCTTCATCTGCATTGCTTGCTTCTCCAATCAGCTCTATTTCTCCAGTTTCGGCCAAAAGTTGTTTTAAACCTTCTCTGGCTAATCTTTCATCATCAACTATAATTGCGGTTAAACTCATAGTGGTAAAATAATTTTTGTGATAACTTGTTCTGTGTTTTTATTTTCAATGGTTAGATGAGCTTTATCATCATACAAAATTTTTAAGCGCTCGTTGGTATTAGTAATTCCAACTCCATCGTGGTTAAGTTTTGGGTTATATTGCCCACTATTAATTATTGATATAACCAATTCTGCATCTATCTTATGGGCTGATATTAAAATTTCACCACCGTTTTTTAGTGCCGAAATACCATGTTTAACTGCGTTTTCTACCAAGGTTTGTAGCATCATTGGGGGTACTTGGCTATCTAAAACTGTTGGCTCTATGTCAAACTGGGTAATTAACCTTTCATCAAACCTTATGCGCTCAATTGCTAAATAGTCTTTTACAGTTTCAAGCTCAACTTTTAATGGAATTGTTTTTTGATTACCCGTATGTAAACTATTTCTAAGTAAGCTGCTTAGTTGGTTTATGGCACTTTTTGCCAATTTCGGGTCCATATCAACCAAGGTTCTAATACTATTTAGGCTATTAAACAAAAAATGCGGGTTTAATTGATTTTTTAAGTTTAGGTATGCATTTTCTTTGGCACTAGCTTGCAGTTGATATTTTTCTTTTTCTGCCAATAACGAACGTTCCCAATATTGAAATAAATGGTATGTTAATGTCCATAACAATACAAATTTACTTAGGTTAAAAAAGTAACCCATTAAAAACCCAAAGGTAATTTCGGCTTCCTCAAATATAGGGTAAGTGTACCTATCTAATGGTATGTTAATTGCCGTTAATATAATTACCATTACAAATACCGATACAATTCCGCGAGGTATAATTTTATACAAAGGGTAATTTAACCAGCCTTGTTTTATGGCAAATAATCTGTAAAAATGGGTAATGGCAATACCAAGTATAAAATTTACCAAGGCATTAATTAACAGCTCTTTTTTAAAGCCGTCTATTCTTACATAACTACTAAGTTCTGTTGCAATAAATATAAACCAACCTCCAAATTGGCAAATCCAATATAATTTATTTTTAGCTATCGATTTCACTTTGGTTTTCTTTTAATATTTTTATTTAATATGCTTTAAACTTAGTTGTAAAAGCACATTTAATTCATTTTTTTATTTTTGGGTTGATGTATTTGTTTCGACACACACGCCTGATATTAAAACCATTAAGTATAATTTCAGAACAAATACAATTTCTTTATGTTATCACTTATAAGGTCAAATCTAAAAAAAAATAGCTAAGCATGGTTTAAAACTTGTTTAATGGTACTAACTTTGGTTGTATGGTTAAAATTAGCAATTAAGATTTTTAGATACATGTTTATGTACTATAAAATTCAATACTTGTATCATCAGTGTTTAAAAACTAAACTTGCACTTTATAAAACCATATTAAATGATTCCATTTTCGCCTCCACATATTGATCAAAAAATTATTGATGAAGTAGTTGATACCTTAAAAAGTGGTTGGATTACTACTGGTCCTAAAACTAAACGGTTCGAAAAAGAGATTTCTGCCTACTGTGGCAATCCAGCTTCATTATGTTTAAACTCTGCAACCGCTGGTTTAGAAATTATGCTACGTTGGTATGGCGTAGGTCCTGGTGATGAGGTGATTTTACCAGCTTATACTTATAGTGCTACTGCAAATGTAGTTATGCATTGTGGTGCCAAGCCTGTTTTTGTTGATGTTAAATCAGATTTTAACATTGATGTAGCAGAGGTAAAAAAAGCTATCACGGCTAATACTAAAGTTATTATGCCTGTTGATTTTGGTGGCTACCCATGTGATTATACTGAATTAAATAATTTGGTATGCAGTGATGAAATGGTAGCAATATTTACACCCAATACTTCAGCGCAAAAACAACTTGGCCGGATATTAATTTTAAGTGATGCAGCACATAGCTTTGGCGCCTATTATAAAGGTAAACCTGCCGGTAGTTTAACAGATGTTTCTGTATTCAGCTTTCATGCAGTTAAAAACCTTACCACTGCCGAAGGTGGTGCAATAGCATTAAATTTACCTACACCATTTGATAATGAGGAAGTATATAAACACTTATGCATTAAAACTCTTCATGGTCAAAATAAAGATGCATTAGCCAAAACAATTCCAGGTAATTGGCGCTACGATATTGTAGAGGCTGGTTATAAAATGAACATGACTGATATTATGGCAAGTATTGGTTTGGTAGAGTTAAGTAGGTATGATAGTGAAACGCTCCCACGTAGAAAGGAAATTTACGAAACCTACACCAATGCTTTAAATAAATATAATTGGGCAATTATTCCTGAGTATCAAACCGCTGATAAAACTACATCATACCATGTATACGCATTACGTTTAAAAGGCGCTACTGAAGCGCAGCGTGACGCAATTATTGCGAAAATATTTGAAAAGCAAGTTAGTGTAAATGTGCATTTTATTCCTGTTCCCCAAATGAGTTTTTATGTAGCACAAGGTTACAATATCAATAATTATCCAAATACTATTGCGCAATATCAAAACGAAATATCTTTACCAGTTTGGGTTGATTTAACAGCCGAACAGCTAAACCAGGTTATTCAAGCAGTAGTTTCATCAGTTGGTGAAGTTTTAGGATAGTTTTGTAAAATGGGTTGCTGAAATAAATTACAGAATCGTTCTATTTGTATTAAAATTTATAAGATTTGTTTAAACGTATTTTTGATATTGTTTGTAGTTTGCTCGGGATTCTAGTTCTAAGTCCTGTTTTTGTAGTTTTATGGGTTGCCATAAAATTGGAAAGTAAAGGTTCTGCCTTTTTTCTTCAAACTAGAGTGGGTAAAAACAACATCGATTTTAAGTTGTATAAATTTAGGAGTATGTATTTAGATGCAGAGTCTCGTGGGCAATTAACTGTAGGCATGCGTGATCCTAGAATTACTAAAGTGGGGTATTATTTGCGCAAGTTTAAACTAGACGAATTGCCTCAATTGATAAATGTAATAAAAGGAGACATGAGCTTAGTTGGCCCACGTCCTGAAGTACGTAAATATGTTCAATTATATTCTCCTCAACAGTTAAAGGTGCTTACAATAAGGCCAGGCATTACAGATTATGCCTCCATACAATTTATTAACGAAAACGAGTTGTTGGCAAATGCCGAAAACCCCGAAGAGTACTATATAAATAATATAATGCCTGAAAAGCTTGAGTTAAATCTTCAATACATTAACAATAGTTATCCCCTTAAAGATTTGGGTTTAATTTTGAAAACCCTTATTAAGATTATTTCGTAAATAAATTAAAATAAATTAAAAATAATTTACCTTGCGATTGTAAACCATAACCCAAAGAGTAAACAAATGCACTTTTTAAAGAAAATATTTCCGGCCACAAATAGCATACCCCGCTGGGTTATCTTTTTTATTGATTTAGTGATATGCGCTATATCATTTGTGGCTGCAACATTATTACGCTTCAACTTTTTTATTGACGAGAAGTTTATCTACGACTATCTTATGCCTTTGCCATTTGTGCTTGGTGTTAGAGTATTGTTTATGATTTATTTTAGGGTGTATGCTGGAATAATTAGACATACCAGTGTACAAGATGCACTTAGGGTATTTTATACTGTATCATTAAGTACACTTTTAATTATTATTATAAATATAGCTTACACTAAAATTAACGGTAATGGCATTGTATTAATTCCAATATCAATAATTATAATCGATTATATTGGTACAATATTAATGATGAGCGCTTTTCGATTAGGTGTTAAGGTTGTTTATATGCATGTCACCAGACCAGATTCCGAAAACCTTCGTAACATAGCAATATTTGGTGCTGGCGAGGCTGGTATAATTGCCAAACGAAAAATTGAACAGCATGTTCGTGGTCAACTGCGTGTTGTTGCTTTTTTCGATGATAATCCTAAACGAAGCGGTCAATACATTGATGGCATTAAAGTACACAACCCATACACAGATTTTGATACTGTAATTCAAAAGTTTGAAATACAAGAGATTATTATTAGCGATTATAACATCAGTAAAAGCCGCAAACAAGAGTTAATAGAAATTTGCCTTACACATAATGTTGATGTTAGAAATGTGCCACCAATTGAAAAATGGATTAATGGTGAGTTAAGTTACAACCAAATAAAAAATGTAAAAATTGAAGATTTAATTGAACGTGATACTATTGTTTTAGATAAAGGTGCAATTGCCGAACAAGTAAAAAGTAAAGTTATTATGGTAACAGGTGCTGCTGGTTCTATTGGCAGCGAAATAGTTAGGCAGTTAATGCAATTTGGCCCAAAACAACTTATTTTGGTTGATAAAAGTGAAATTGGGTTGTATGAATTAGATAATAATTTACACGAACTTAACGGAGTATCAAACCTGAAAATCGCAAAATTAGCGATTGGGGATATATGTTGTAAAGATCGTATGGAAAACATATTTAATACGTATAAACCCGAAATAGTATACCATGCTGCGGCTTATAAGCATGTTCCACTAATGGAGAGTAATGCAAGCGAAGCCATTCGAACAAATGTTAACGGTACTCGCACCATTGCTGATTTATCTGTTAAACATGACGTGAAAAAGTTTGTTATGGTATCAACAGATAAGGCTGTAAATCCAACAAACGTAATGGGCGCATCTAAGCGTATTGCAGAAATTTATGTGCAATCGCTCAATAATTTTTTAGAAGAAACAGGCTCATCAAAAACTAGGTTTATTACCACCAGGTTTGGTAATGTATTAGGAAGTAGTGGTTCTGTTATCCCTAAGTTTAGAAAACAAATTGAAGAGGGTGGACCAATAACAGTTACTCATCCAGATATCACTCGCTTTTTTATGACAATTCCCGAAGCTTGCCAATTAGTGCTTGAAGCAGGTAATATGGGCAAAGGCGGTGAAATTTATATTTTCGATATGGGCAAGTCTGTGCGAATTATCGACCTTGCACGTAAAATGGTAAAACTTTCAGGGTTAAGTTTAGGTCAAGATATTCAGATTGTATTTACAGGACTTAGGCCAGGTGAAAAAATTATGGAAGAGTTGCTTGCTGATCAAGAAAATACACTTCCAACCTACCACCCTAAAATTATGGTTGCTACCGTTCGCACATACGATTTTTTAAAGGTAGCTGCTGAAATAGATGAACTTTTGGATTTATATGCGCAACAAAACGATGAATTGGTTGTAAGTAAAATGAAAACAATAGTGCCGGAGTACTTAAGTAAAAATTCCAAATATGAAGCGTTAGACTACAATCGACAAACAAATAATGTATCTCAAAAAAAATAATTATTAGCGATACAACAGTATTATAAGTATAAGAAGCCATTGATTTTCAATGGTTTTTTTTTGCTTGAATTTGCAAAAAGCCAACGACTACGTTGTTTAGAAATTTTCTAAATTAGTTTTTTTTAAAAACACCGATTTTTTTACAATAATGTGAATATATTTGCGTCCACTTCTAGTATGAAGATGGGTTCAAACCATTATCAATACTAGCAATTTAAACCTTGAACAATCAGATTGTTACGATGAGATTTTTAAGAATTACAAGTTTATTTGCACTCCTTGCTATAGGCACATCATTTGCAAAAGCAGATGTTGCTGAGGGTGAACAATTATTTACAGCCAACTGTTCAGCGTGTCATGCGTTGAATGAAAGAGTTGTTGGTCCTGCATTAAAGGGTATTAACGAAAAGTACGATGAAGCTTGGTTAACCAAATGGATCAAAAATTCTCAGGCCATGGTTAAAGCTGGAGACGCTAAGGCCGTTAAGATTTACAAAGAGTATAACGAAATGGTTATGACATCTTTTGAAAACCTTAGCGATGCACAGGTGAAATCTATTTTGGAGTATATCGCTACTCCGCCTGTAGCTCAAGTTGCCGAAGCACCAACTGCTACTGGAGGTGAAGCTTCAACTAGTGTAGCGGCAGCAGTTTCAGCTCAAGACTCATTTTACAATTCTACAACATTTATAGCGCTATCAATTATGGCGTTAGTTTTACTTGTTATAGTATTTGTATTATACCGAATCAAAAACACTGTACAAGGCATATATGATGCTAAATTTCCAGAACAAGCAGAGTATGAAGCTGGAGAAGTAGTGGATATTCGTACAACTTGGAAATACAAATTATTTACTAAGCATCCAGTAGTTGGGGCTATTGTTGTAATTGTAGGTTTCACTGTTGTGTTTGGATTATATGGCTTCGATTATGCACAAAGAGAAGTTGGTGTTCAGCAAGATTATGCGCCTACGCAACCTATTAACTATAGCCATGAGCTTCATGCAGGTAAGTACAAAATAAATTGTTTGTATTGCCATACTGGTGCTGATAAAGGCAAACAAGCCACAATTCCTTCGGCTAGTACTTGTATGAATTGCCATATGCACGTTACAGCTAGTGCCAAATATGATGGCCAAGTATCTCCAGAAATTGCTAAAATTTATGATGCAGTTGGCTGGGATAATAGTAAAAAAGCTTACGATCCTAATAAAAAGCAACAACCTATTAAATGGGTTCGTATTCATAACCTTCCTGATCTTGCTTATTTTAATCATGCCCAACACGTAAAAGCTGGTCAGGTTGAATGTCAAAGTTGTCATGGTGCTGTTGAAACGATGAAGGTTGTATACCAACAAAGTTCATTACAAATGGGCTGGTGTATTAACTGTCACCGTGAAGCTAAGGTTGATGTTGATAATAACGATTACTACGAAAAGTTACATGATGACCTAAAAGCACAAGGCAAATCGTATGCTACTGTTAGTAATATTGGTGGTTTAGAGTGCGGTAAGTGCCATTACTAATTTGAAGGTTATATCATCTTATTAAGAAAAAATTCATCCATGGAAAATAAAAATAAATACTGGAAAGGTTTAGAGGAATTAAATAACGATCCTAAATTTCTTCAAAATAAAAGAAATGAATTTGCCGAAGGTATTCCGTTAGAAGAGGTACTTACCGAAAAAGACGGTGGATTAACTTCAAACAGACGCGACTTTTTAAAATACTTCGGGTTTGGTGTTTCTGCAGTAGCATTAGCTGCTTGTAACAAAACTCCTATTAAAAATGTAATACCCTATATCGTTAATCCAGAAAATATAACTCCTGGTATTCCTAATTGGTATGCATCAACAAATCCTGTAACCGGTGTTAATGTATTGGTTAAAACCCGCGAAGGTCGTCCCGTTAAAATTGAAGGAAACCCTGAGTCTCCTTTATTTAAAGGAGGAGTTAGCGCAGTTGATCATGCTTCGGTATTAGAATTATACGATAGCGAACGTTTACAAGG
>JAGPCI010000116.1 GCA_018058165.1 Bacteroidia bacterium | reverse complement strand
AACAATTATGTTATTCACTTACTGTGTTTTTAACCAATTCATTTATTCACTACTAAATCAAGACTATGTAAGTAATTTGGATATAAAGAATGCTTTGATTGTAAACTACAGTTTGAAGGACTCTTTGGGCCTCTGAGAATTTTACTTAACAATCAATGAGGATGTTTGTGCTGTGGCCTTGTGTAAGCAATCCCGAAACGCAGTGGCTTGGATTGCGTGGCAAAAAACATGCTCAGTAGATTGTAGTAAAATTGTCGTAATCCCGAAGCTTCGGGATTGATTTTTTGGTTACTTTTTTATCAAGAAAACTGCGCCAGCAATCAACGAGGCTAAAAAAACAATAAACAACAGCGAGTTAAAAGTAATGGTGTTCCGAAGCTTCGGAATGGGTGGCAACCCAAAAGAAAGTTGATTTGAGTTCCAGATAAATTCTAAAAATAGGATTTGAGCATATTTTAGACTACTTTGAATACTCCATAACTTACAATCCAATGTGTAAATTACTAAAGATAGACTAAATGCCAAATTTTAACCAATTAACTTTTTAAGCCATAATAACACCTTAACACAACCGTATACAAAAGCATAATTCAGAAATAAATCATTTATCAGCTTTGTTTTATCCATTTTTATAAGCACATTTACTTTACAATTTGAGGTTAATTTTTAACAAATAATGCTAACCACTTAATACTAAAACATGAAAACAACATTGATTACTTCGGCTTTTATCACTGCCCTTTTAGTTGTATCGTGTAATCAAACAATAGGCGATTTGGCTAAAGACACAGCTAATAACAAAGTATTAATTAACTATAGCATTGTAACTGGCATTAACGAAAATCAGGTTGTTGTTGATTCTATATTTGAATTTGCAAATGATAGTTTAGAACTAGGGCTTTATTCGATGAAACAATGGACTACCTACATTGCTTTTAAAGAAATTGAAAAAAATATTGCGCTTGATAATTATAAGTTAATAGCCATGTATTTAGTCGACACTTCAAATACAACCATCCACTTTAAAGATACTGCGGAGTTTTTAAACCACATGACAAAACGAGGTTATCAAGTAAAAAGCCAACAAAAACATAAGTATTACACCAATTATACTTTTGCTAAAAGGTAGGTGGGGGAGGATTGAAAACTTCAATCGAATTATTTCAATTTCAAATAAAAGGCACCTTTAAATTCGGATACATTAAGTGAATCATTACTCTTCCAGTGTGCACCTTCAATATTTTGTGCTACCATATTTATTGTATAGTGTCTGCTCTCACCTACTAAACTTAATTCGGAAAGTGGATATTGGTTTTTATTGTCTCGCCTTATATTGTTTATTAGAAGAGGTTTCCAGTCCAATAAAATTGTGTCGTAATTAATTGTTATGGCAATCATTAATTCATTTCTATTAACACTTATTTTTCGCACTTGATTATTGTTGTTTAACTTAATGGTTTGTTTAACACCATTATCATTACTACCAATATCATACATCCACATTAAATCAAATCCTTTATTTAAATATAACAAATCATTATCTAAATGCATATCAAAATATTCTCCATAATCAACGTCATTTTGATACCTGTCTGTATAGTTAATATTTTCTGATTTTAGGATTTCTGAAACTGTTAGTTTTAAATCATTTGAATCATTTTTAAATGCCTTAGGGAAAGTCTCCTTTAGCGTGCTTACCTCATAATTATCATAAAGGTAATGGGTAATAGATGTTATTTCTTTTCGTTCGTCAATACTTAATGCTTTTACTTGATTTATTTGTAATAAGTTAATCAGCCGTTTTGATTGGCTATATTTTGCAATACCATTTGCACTTTGAGGTCCAAACAATGATATAATCAAAACTATAGATAAAGAAATAGGAATTATTTTAATATGATAATTAGGCTTTATAATTCCATAAATGGCTATCAATGCAACCCAGCAAGCAAGTATAAAAACATAATACCTTTCAACAGTAACACCATATGCCTGTATGCGATATCCAATGGCCCAGAATAATAAAATTAATAACGGTAATACAAGTATAAAAAACAATTTTGAAAACTTCTTTATCCAACTATTATCCTCGCTATTTCTCAGCGGATAAACCAACAGAATTGATAAAATTCCTAACACAAAGAAAACTAAAACTAGCGAGCTTACCCAGCCAATTGGCAAGTCAAATGTCAATATTATTTTTAGTTCGTAGGCAAGTAAAATGGTAAGATAAATAACTACTAATGGAATTAATACAAATTGTGTAAAGTTCTTTAATCCTTTCGGGTAAATCAACTCATCCTTTATTTGAGACGGTTTAGTAACTCCATTTAGGAAGAAAAAGGTATTGAATACACCAACAATTAATATATATAATTGACTGTATATTTTATAATTAATATCAATATTAAATAGATTGTCAATTGCTATTAATGCAAATGACAATCCGACAAATAAAACTGCACTATATAAACTCGATGTAAGGAATCGAACAAATAAATTTTTATTGAAATTCCAAAAATCATCAATAGTATTATTTCTAATAAAAAGCACGTAGGATGCAACTAAGTGAAGTAGAAGATTCAAAACGAAAAAGTTAATTATTTCAATTTCTGTGTGCTTATCTCCTAATGACAAGAAGTACAATACCAATAAAATTGTAGTGAAAAATATAATTATATTTTTGCGGGAATTAATTAACTTGTAATATTCTGTATATAAGTGAACAATAAAATATGCAATTAGCCCAAGAGCCGAACACATAAGAGTTTTTTGCCAGAAATTTTCATCACCAATATCAATGATAAGTATGATGGCAGAAAAACTACCTACAACTGCACTTAAACAAGATAATGGGAAACGCATTAGTGTTTCGCTAATTGATTTTAATATGTAATTAAGTGATGGAATTTGCATAGCAATAGTTTTAATTTGGAAATATAATAATTTAAATTTCATTATTTGCTTATATATGCTTACTTCGTAATGCGTAATCAATTTTCCCAATGCTAGTTAAAACTTATGGAAGTGCCGTATATGGCGTAAATGCAGTAACCATTACAATTGAAGTAAATGTATCAGATAAAGGAGTAGGATATAGCCTTGTAGGCTTGCCAGACAATGCAGTTAAAGAGGGCCATCAACGAATAGAAACTGCTGTTAAAAACATGGGCTTAAAAATGCCTAGGTTACGTGTGGTTATTAATATGGCTCCGGCAGATATTCGTAAGGAAGGTTCATCTTATGATTTACCAATTGCATTGGGTTATTTGGCAGGCTCTGAACAGTTAATTGGCGATAATTTATCAAAGTATATTATTATGGGCGAGCTTGCTTTAGATGGAACTTTAAAACCCATTAAAGGCGCTTTACCAATTGCCATACAAGCGCGCAAAGAAGGTTTTGAAGGATTTATTTTGCCTAAAGAAAATGCCCGCGAAGCAGCTATTGTAAATAACTTAAAAGTTTTAGGGGCTGATAACTTAAAAGAGGTAATTGATTTTTTTAACAACGAAGGAACCATAGAACAATTTGAGATTGACACCCGTGCCGAGTTTGAAAACAACTTACACAAAAACGAAAACGATTTTTCGGATGTTAGAGGGCAAGAAAATATTAAACGTGCTTTAGAGATTGCCGCTGCTGGTGGTCATAATGTAATATTAATTGGCCCGCCAGGTGCCGGAAAAACAATGTTGGCCAAACGCTTGCCAAGTATTTTGCCACCGCTTACTTTACAGGAGGCATTAGAAACCACAAAAATACACTCGGTAGCAGGACGGTTAAATAAAGAAACATCGTTGTTGTATCAACGTCCGTTTCGTAGTCCGCATCATACCATTAGCGATATTGCCTTGGTTGGTGGAGGTAATAACCCACAGCCAGGTGAAATTAGTTTGGCGCATCATGGCGTATTGTTTTTAGATGAATTACCAGAGTTTAAAAGAACGGTTTTAGAAGTAATGCGTCAGCCATTAGAAGAAAGAAGAATTACCATTTCGAGGGCAAAGTTTTCTATCGAGTATCCTTCAAGCTTTATGTTAATTGCATCTATGAATCCTTGTCCGTGTGGTTATTTTAATCATCCCGAAAAAGATTGTGTATGCGGACCAGGAATGGTTCAAAAATATTTAAGCAAAGTATCCGGGCCATTATTAGATAGGATTGATATTCATATTGAAGTTACGCCTGTAGATTTTGATCAATTAGCAGATACGCGCAAAGCCGAAAAAAGTGAAAACATACGTGAAAGGGTTATAAAAGCTCGCGAAATTCAAACCAAACGATTTGAAGAAAACGAAGGCATACATAGCAATGCCATGATGAGCAGTACCAAAGTGCGTGAAGTTTGTCAGATTACAACTGCTGGTCAGGCCTTATTAAAAACGGCTATGAATAGGATGCAATTATCTGCCCGTGCTTACGATAGAATTTTAAAAGTAGCACGCACCATTGCCGACTTAGACGCCAGTGAAGATATTAAGGCCGAACACTTGGCGGAGGCAATACAATACAGAAGTTTGGATAGGGAAACTTGGGGTGGCAGTTAATCTAAATTCAACTCAATTGCGGGGTCCCAAAACAATGTTTTAAAATTTATTACCACATCATTTTCTACTTTTACACCATCAATTGCTAATAATTCTTGCATGCGAGTTGGCGAACTAAAATGATGTTTACCCGTTAATAATCCGTTTCTATTTACCACACGTTGGGCAGGTACATTTGGTAAAGTATGTGCTGCATTCATGGCATAACCCACCATTCGACTACTTTTAGCAGCACCTAAATATTTAGCAATAGCTCCATAACTGGTAACCCTTCCTTTTGGGATAAGTTTAACAACCTCATACACATCATTAAAAAAACTCGATTGTTTATTTTGTTTTACATCTTGCACCAACAAGTATAATTAAAATCAGTTACGCAATCAACTACCAATCATTAAAAGTAAAGCACTAAATTCGCAACCATGAGTTTTTTAATTAAAGTAAAATTTAGCAACGTAACCAACCTAAGTGATGCAAGGTATGCAGCCGCAGTTGGAATAGATTATATAGGATTTTGTTTTGATAACAACAGCCTAGATTACATTGCACCTATTAAGGCAAAAGAAATGATTGATTGGATAACGGGCAGTAATATTGTAGCCGAATTTGGCAATCAATCGCTTGATGAAATTAAAGACATAAGCGAGCTTTTAAATGTAGATGCAGTAGAATTAAACAACAAAATTTTGCCTGATGAAATACCTCAAATTGGTAAAGCCATTATTAAAAAAATTGATGTGAACGAATTCGATTCAGCCCAGCTAGAAGCCGAGTTACAGGCTTATGCAAACGTTTGTGATGGTTTTCATATTTATGCATCTACCCAAACCCAGAAACATAGCAGCCAACAATTGCAAGACATTTGCAAAAACTATAAAATTATTTGGGGAATACACTTTGATAAAAACAATGTGGTTGATACCATTACTAACTTTAAGCCATTTGCTATAAATATTTCGGGTGGTAATGAAGAACAAGTGGGCATGAAAGATTTTGATGAGATAAATGATTTACTTGAAGTAATTACCATTGAAGATTAGCCAATGATGCATTTAAAAGATATTAATATTGGTATGTTTGAACATAGGCTTTTATTAGCTTTTGTGCTAGGTACTATTATTGGCCTTGAGCGCCAATGGCAACATAAAATAGCGGGCATAAAAACAAATGCACTTGTGGCCGGTGGAGCCGCATTGTTTATTTTGGTTGCACAAAAAGTTGGTGGAGATAGTTCTGGTGCAGCAAGGGTTGCGGCAAATATTGTTACTGGTATTGGTTTTTTAGGTGCAGGTGTTATGATGCGAAATGGTAGTAACATTACAGGTATAAATACTGCTGCTACAATATGGTGTTCATCGGCAATTGGTGCATTGGCTGGATTAGGTTTTTGGTACGAGAGTTTAATAGGTACAGCATTTATAGTTACCGGTAATATATTATTACGCCCAATAGGAAATAGAATTGACAACCGCATTACCCAAATTAAAGAATCGGGCAATATTTATTTACTAAAAATAAGCGTAAAACAGTTTAGCAGTATTGAAATTAAACAGGCTTTAATTGATGCCATAAAGAATGAAAGTACTTTGCACATTTCAACACTTAAAACAGACGTAAATAATTTAATTATTGCCGAAATACATTCGTTAGATAGGCGCCAAACAGATATTGAAAATGTGGTAACAACTTTATCTACCAAAACAGAAATTACCCAAATTGGCTGGGAAGAAGTTAAAGTTTAATGGTGTGATAAAATGAGCGATATACAGCAAGTAACTTTTAAGGTAATAGGTATAATGTCGGGCACATCGCTTGATGGAGTTGATTTGGCTTATTGCGAATTTACACAAACCGAAAACCAAACTTGGCAATATAAAATTATTGCGGCCCAAACTATTGCTTACAACCAAACTTGGCTTACACGCATTAAAGAATTACCAAATCAAACACCCGATATTTATGTAAAAACGGACGTGTTTTATGGTAAATACTTAGGCCAGTTGGTGAATGATTTTATTGCTAAACACAACTTAAAAGTAGATTTTATTGCAAGCCACGGGCACACTATTTTTCATCAACCCCACAATGGCTTTACTGCGCAAATTGGCTGCGGTGCAAATATTTATGCGCAAACCGGAATAACCACAATAAATAATTTTAGGGTGGTTGATGTGGCCTTAGGCGGGCAAGGTGCACCGCTTGTGCCTATTGGTGATGAGTTACTTTTTACTGATTATGATGCATGTTTAAATTTAGGCGGATTTAGTAATATCAGTTTTAAACAAAATAATAATCGTGTTGCATTTGATATTGGTCCGTGTAACATTATTACCAACCCTGTAGCAAATCATTTAGGGTTTGATTTTGATGATGAAGGAAAATTAGCAGCATCTGGTAAGGTGAATAATGAGCTACTTGAAAAATTAAATAAATTGGATTATTATAAAAAAGCTGCGCCAAAATCATTAGGTATGGAGTGGGTTGAAAAAGAAATTTGGCCCACAGTTAATGTATCTGCCACCACAGGAGTTGATTTACTAGCTACATTTAATTTACATATTGCCGAACAAATTGCAGCAGTTATAAAACTAAATAAACTAAACAATGTTATAGTAACTGGTGGTGGTGCTTTTAACACTAAACTGATTAGCACCATCAATAATTTAGTTGGCTTTAAACTGCATTTGCCATCAAGCCAAATTATAAACTATAAAGAGGCCTTAATTTTTGCATTTTTAGGTGTACTCCGAATCACTAATCAAAACAATGCAATTAAGGAAGTAACTGGGGCCAAAAATAATAGTTTAAATGGTGCTATTTGGGGTGAGATTAAAAACGTCCTTTAAAATAAACAAGTTTATTAATTTAAAATTAATGGTTATATTTTTATATAATTGGCTGTATTTCGGGATAAGTAAAATTTGTTGAAAACCACAAACAACCACTTAAATAAATATACTGCTATTTAAATAACCTAATGTCATGTTGGATAATATTTTTAAAAAGTACCAAACTTGAGCGGAAATTGTAAGAAATTTATCAGACGAAATGTACTTTCTAAAAGGCCAAATTAAAATTTGTGTAGGTTTAATAACCTTGTCTTTATTTACTTTCTTTTTCTCACAGGATATTTTTGCCCAAACCAGAGCGTACACTGGTTCGGG
>JAGPCI010000115.1 GCA_018058165.1 Bacteroidia bacterium | reverse complement strand
ACATTTGAAAGTTTTAGCCGCTTCGAGTGATTGCTAAAAAGCCTTTGCGTTGGGGCAATTGTATCGAGAAGAAATTCAGCGGAGCTAAAAGTGGAATGTTTTCTGCCAACTCCTACTCTCGATACAAGCGCCATTTCTAGTCTCACCCAAGGCTTACTCGAGCAGGCTGTTTATCTACATTTGAAAGTTTTAGCCGCTTCGAGTGATTGCTAAAAAGCCTTTGCGTTGGGGCAATTGTATCGAGAAGAAATTCAGCGGAGCTAAAAGTGGTTAAGCTGAGTTAAAATTGCATGGTTGTTTGCCACGCCTCCCCAATCCTATTCATGGCCCATGCGTTCGCGCTTGGTTTTCATGTATTGTTCGTTGTGTATGTTCGAAGGCGTTTTAATAGGCACATTCTCTACAATCTCTAATCCATAACCAATTAGGCCCGCACGTTTGGTTGGGTTATTGGTCATTAAACGCATTTTGTTTATACCAATATCACGCAGCATTTGTGCTCCTACACCATAATCACGTTCATCTGGTTTAAAACCTAATTGCACATTTGCATCTACAGTATCAATGCCTTGTTCTTGCAACTTGTAGGCCTTTAATTTATTGGTTAAGCCAATGCCTCTGCCCTCTTGGTTAATATAAATTATGGCACCTTTACCTTCGGCTTCAATCATCTCCATCGATTTTTGTAATTGCTCACCACAATCACACCTCATGCTATGAAAAATATCGCCCGTAATGCATGATGAATGTACACGCACCAATACAGGTTCGTTGGGTTCCCAACTGCCTTTTTTTAATACCAAATGCTCCTGTCCGTTATCCTTTTGCTCAAAAGCAATTAATTCAAAATCGCCATGTTTGGTAGGCATTTCAACCGAAATAATTCTTTGAATTAAACTTTCAGTTTTTAACCTGTATTCAATTAAATCTTTTATGGTAATTAGTTTCAAGTCAAAACGCTCAGCCACTTTTATTAAATCGGGCAAACGTGCCATGCTGCCATCTTCGTTCAAAATTTCCACAATACAGCCTGCAGGCTCAAAACCCGCAAGTCGCGATAAATCAATAGCTGCCTCTGTGTGGCCAGCCCTGCGTAATACACCTTCTTTATTGGCAATTAAAGGGAAAATATGTCCGGGTTTACCCAATTCTTCGGCTTTTATATTTGGGTCAATTAATGCCTTAACTGTTTTAGATCTATCTTGAGCGCTAATACCTGTTGTACAGCCTTGGGTAAGCAAATCAACCGAAACCGTAAATGCCGTTTCGTGTACCGCATTATTATCTTTTACCATTAAATTTAACCCCAACTCGGCACTTCTTTCGGGTGTTAGTGGTGCACAAATTAAACCTCGTCCGTGGGTTGCCATAAAATTAATCACTTCGGGCGTTACATTACGCGCAGCAGTTAAAAAATCGCCTTCATTTTCGCGGTCTTCATCATCAACAACTATAATTAGTTTGCCTTGTTTAATATCTTCTATAGCTTCGGGTATGGTATTAAATTTAAAGTTCATGTGTTGTGTTTTTAAAACGGTGCAAACTTACGCTTGCAATTGTAAATTATAAAAATTTAACAAAGCAGATATCACTTTGTTATTATGATATACATCAGTTGCTAAAGCTTTAGCAGCCTCGCCAATTTGGTTGTTATATTCGGGTTGATTTAATAAAGTAACCACTGCATCAGCAAATTGTGTAGCATTATCGGCAATTAAAATATGGGTTTGATGTTTTGCCGCTATGCCTTCAACCCCAAGCGGTGTAGATACAATGGCTTTACCCAAACTCATGCCTTCAAGTATTTTTACCCTAATGCCACTGCCTGCAAAAAGCGGCACAACCATTATTTGTTTGCTTAGCATAAATATGGCCGCATCTTCTACTTCGCCTAACACTTTAATATTAGGGGTTTTAAATTTTGCAAATGATGCAGGCATTTTTTTACCAGCCATATAAAAAATAGCATCGGGTACTTGTTTAATTACCAGCGGCCAAACTTGTGTTACAAACCACTCCATGGCTTGCTGGTTTGGCTGCCAATCCATTGCGCCCAAGTGAAAAACCGATTTTGGCTGAACAGCAGTTTTACTTACCGTATGCACAAAATCTATCCCAACAGGCGAAACAAACATGGGTTTAACACAACCCATTTGCTGCATTTGGCTTACATCTTTTTGGGTAAGGGCAATTATGGCATCAAACTTATTTAATATGTGCTGCTCAAATTTTTTTAGCCTTTTGGTTAATAAATTTAGGTACCGTTTTTTTAGTGATGGAGGCGTTTGTTCGGCCAAGGTTTCCCATACTTTATACTCAACATTATGCTGGCGCAACCATAATTTTGCTGTGCTATGCTTGCGCACCAAATCTACATAATGTGCGGTGTAAAGGCCATCAAATATCACCAAATCAAAGGTTTGATTGGCTAAAATATTTTCTAATAATTGTTGGTATTGGGGCGTAATAAATCGCTGAATATTATACGATTGTTTACCAAAAATATTTTTAAATGCGGGCCAGGCCTTTATGTTATTATCTACATACGAAGTATGCAAAGCGCCCAATTGGGTAAATTTTAGTGGTAAAGATTTTACATCAACAAAATGTTTACTAGTATTCATAGCCGCTACAGTAACGCTGCATCCGGCATTGCTTAAACCTTTAAGTAAGTTGTAATGTGCAAGTGTGCCGCCATCTTTTACAGGCCAAGGAACCCTATTTATTAGCAATAAAACTTTTGGATTCATCATTTCTTTTTAGCAAACAAAATCAATCTATTAAAAGCCGATTTCCATGAAGCTTTATCAAACAAACCAGAATCTGTTGAGGCCAAATAAGTAAGTATCATACCTACAGGAGTTAAAACCATAACTGCAAGCCACATGCCTGTAAACACATCGGTAGAGTCGGTTTTAACCATTTTTTCGCCAGTAATAGAAATAATGTGATACACAATATAAAACAATACCGAAATTACCACAGGCATACCAAAACCGCCTTTACGCACTATTGCGCCAAAAGGTGCACCAATAAAAAACATAATAATACATGCTACCGATAAGGTAAATTTTCTATGCCACTCAATATCATACTTTACTTGTGTACGTTCGGTATCACTTACATCGCTAATACTATATTCTACATAACCTTTAGCCGAACGTGAATTATTTAAAGCATGGCTAATTACTGCCTGCTGTGTAAACCTAATTAAATGTGTAAAAATGCTATCAGAAACGCCAACTGGCACAATTGGGGTGATGTTTTTGCCCGAATCTGCAAAATGAAAATAAGCGCCTAAACTGGTGCGCAACGATTGATTTTTTTGCACAATTACACCACTTAAAGAATCGTAACCATTGCTAAGCTGAATTACATTAAGCATTTGGTGGTGGTTTTTAAATAAACTTTCGTCTGTTCTGCTAAATTTAAATGCTTGCAAATCAAACACAATTTCTTCTTCTTTAAATGTAAATGTATTATGCGGAGATGTTCTGTCGTAGTTCTGTTGCTTATCCATTTCCTCGTATCGAGCGCCATTGTAAAGCGTAAAAAACAAATATCGCTTATCATCCGACATTACCATTTTGCCACTTTGGGCAGTAATTATTACGGGTTTGCTTCCGCCTTGGCGTTGGTCGTAAATTACAATATCGGTCATTTCATCGGTTTTAGGATCACGCTTTCCAACACGCATACTAATGCCTTCAATACCATTAAAAAACACACCATCCTGTATCAATAAAGTTGGTTTTTGTTGTTTGATATCATACAACAATGCACCCTTTTTTAGGTTGGCTTCGGGTATTAATACGTTTGAGGTAAAAAATCCAAACAACCCTAAAAATACCATTACCACAATTAAAGGCGTAAACATGCGCCAAATAGATACACCCGCAGCCTTAGCAGCAACCAGCTCGTATGTTTCGCCAAGGTTGCCAAAAGTCATTATCGAGGCCAATAAAATAGATAGCGGCAAGGCCATTGGAATAATACTGGCCGAGAAAAAAAACATCAATTGCGCTATTACCCAAGAGCTTAGTCCTTTTCCGGCTAAATCATCAATATACAGCCATACAAACTGCATAAGTAATATAAATAGTACCACTAAAAAGGTGGGTACAAACGACTTAGTAAATTGTTTTACAATTAATAGGTTTAACTTTTTCAAATACGTTTTATTTGAAGTGGAATGCAAAAATCAACATTTAAACTGACAAAACATGAATTGGATTTTATTTCGGACCCAATTTACATGCAAATGAAGCAAAATCTTATTCGGAATTTCTTTGATGGCATGCATGGCGTGGGCGCTTGGTTAATGGAAAAATATCACCCAAATACCACACAAAAGTTTAAAGTAACCCGTGGCGAAAACTACCAAGACATGCCTTATGTGGTGCTAGATGTGCCTCAGCTTAAGCAACAAAACATTGCTGGCAGTTTACGCATAATGTTTTGGTGGGGCCACTACATTAGCTTGCAGTATTTTATTAGGTTTGATACTGATAAACTTAAAAAACTTACCCAACTAACCCACAAGCCTTATGTAATTAGTTTAGCCAAAAACTTATTTAATAATAATTTGGATGATGCCGAATTTATACCCATAAATACATTTAAAGCGGATGAAGTTACCCTGCCCCATTTGGGTAAAATATGCTGTAAGATAGATTTAAACGAACTGAGTAATTTAGAACACCACATTGGCTTGTTTATGGATGATATGATGTTGGTTGATGGGGAGTGAAAACGAACACAAAAACTTCATTTAACAACATAACGCCACTTTAGCCTAATGTTGTTGGCAAAGGTATAGTTAATTCGTCCAAGGTTCTTTGTCTTTAGCATTCATAAAATTATGTCCATCATAAATACTTATTCCTTGCCAAGTACCAAACCAAAGTTGGCCTTTGTTATCCTCAAAAATACTTTGAACTCCGTTTGTGGTTAATCCGTTCTTTGTTGTAAATTGGGTAAAGTTAGTTCCATCGTATTGGTATACACCAAAACCCTCAGCCGAAAACCAAATATTTCCCTTGCTGTCTTCAAAAAAATTGTAAGTTTCTATACCATCAATAATTCCATCTTTAGTAAAGTTGCGGAATGTTTTACCATCAAATTTGCTTATACCACCATAAAAGGTTCCAATCCAAATATTGCCTTGTTTGTCTTCCAAAATATCGGCTGTACTGTTGTCTGTAAGTCCATTTTTATTGGTTAAATGAGTAAATTCACCTTTGTTGTATTTAAATATTCCATTTCCATCTGTTACAAGCCACATCGTTCCATTTTTATCTTCCAAAATTTTCATAACCAATTTATCAGATAACATGTGCTGTGGATTTTCTACCATCGAATTTGGTAGCAAAAAAGGTATAAACTTAACACCATCAAAATGACTAACCCCTCCTATTGAACCAACCCAAATTAGTCCATTTGCAGCTATTGTTACACTCCAAATTTCCTCATCTTGCAAGCCTAATTCTGTAGAGTATGTTGTAAATTTTTCTCCATCATATTTTACAAGCCCCGAAGATGTTCCAAACCACACATTGCCTATTTTATCTTCTACAATTTCTCTAACCGAAACCCACTTCTTTTTTTGTACAATGTCAACTTTTTCAAGTGTTTGGCCATCATATCGTATAATTCCATTTCCGTTTGTGCCAAACCAATAGTTACCCTTTTTGTCTTGATACATTGTTCTTACAAAATCCCTTACCATTCCGTTTAAATTGGTGTGAATTTGAGGAAATGTTGTTGTTTGACTTACGTTTAATACTTGTGTGGTTGTGTCTTTTTCTACTTCTACTTGCTTAATCGCAAATTTTTCTTTCACTTTTATGGTGCAAGCAGAAACTTGAAGTATCAGCAAAAACAATATTAGCGGTTGTGAATTGATTGTTTTTATTGTTGAAAAATTTATCATACGATTTGTTTTATTGGTATTGAAAGGTTTGTTGCCAAATCCGCCAAAGGAGAACACAATGTTTCATTTAAACACTGAGCCCGCTTTTTTACTAAACCGCTGTTAAAGCCAGTGGTTATTGTCGTCTGTCCTTGCAAACCATTGTCAGTATTGAGTTTCTGTGTCATTGAGTTGTCGGCTGTGTGTTGCGTTTTTTATTTTTTTTTGAAGCGTTGTAAATTTTTTAAAAACAATTTTTCTTTTGGGATGGCTTTGCAAGCTCTATTAAAAAGTTTGCTTGTGCGGCTTTTAATTGTGCTTGCAAAATGCGTGGGCTTATATCCTCAACATTCTTTTAATTGTGTCCTGCATTGCTATTTTGAAACCTTCGTCTTGCGAAACTAATCTATATAAATCAAGTTCATTCTTACGTTGTTTGCCCATCACTTCATCAAAGATTTTACTGAAAGCAATTTCTCGGTTTTGAATGTCTGAATTGTCGGCATATTTCTCTTTGAAGTCGTTATGTTCTTTCATTTTTTGTGCAAGATTCACAAATTTAGCTCGTTGCTCGTCAGGTGTGGCTTCCCATCCTTGAAACCAACGTTCATTAAAGCTTTTGATAATTAAGTCCAAATCGTCTTTTTCTGAGTCACCGCCATGAGCGCCTCTTGGATTCGGGTTTTGTGGGTCAACTTCCGTTTCTGTTGCATCTAATGCAATTTTCGTATTCAATTTTACCCTTTCTAATCCATAAGTCGAAAGGTCTACAGAATTTAAAAGACCATCTAAAGCGTCAATATCATTATCTACAATAATCAGTTTTGGAATGAGGAATTTCAAAAACCAAAATAGTTTTTCCCAAGCAATAACTTCATACGGCATGATAGAAGCCATCTGCCCGTATATTTTTACAAAGTGTTTAGCCTTTATTTTATAATCTGCTTTAGTTTTATCTTCTAATTCCAATGTGCTATTAAATCGTTCCGCTGCTGTGTCTATTATTGGGCTTAATTCTTGTGCATTAATTCCTTTAAAATAGTTATCTACAAAATCTTCCACTTCGCTCCATTCATAAACGCCAGCATCATCTAAATTAGATTTCAATTCGTGCAATACATTAATGTCTGTGGCTTCACTTAATGAAGTAGCTGTATAAAATGGGTCGAAGGATTTTTTGATGTCTTCTGTTGCATTGTAAAAATCGAGAATGAATAAATCTTCTGTTTTTTTGCCGAGTTTATCGGATGAACGATTTAATCTTGATAAGGCTTGCACTGCTATTACACCTTGTAGTTTTTTGTCAACATACATGGCGGTTAATTTAGGTTGGTCATAACCTGTCAGGTATTTATTTGCTACTACTAAAATTCGGTATTCGTCCATATCAACATATCGAGCAATCTTGTCGCTTATATAACCTGGGTCTGTTGGTTTTGCTGTATCTAGATTGGCTGGAAAATCATTGATACTATCTTCGGTATATTCAATGCCTTTTATTTTTTTGGCGCCCGAAAAGGCAATGGCTATTCTGAATGGGTTGCCTCTTTCTTCTAGTAATGTTTTCAAAGCAAAATAATAGTTAATAGCCGATTCTATACTTTGAGCTGCAACTATGGCTTTTGCTTTGCCTTTTAACTTTTTAGTATTTACCAATTTTGTTACAAAGTGTTCAAGCATGATATCCGCTTTGGTAGCAATGGTTTGTTTGTTTTGCTCTACATAAGACCTCAGTTTCTTTTGCGCTTTAACTGTATCGAACAATGGATTTTCCTGTATGGATTTTTCTATTTCGTAATAACTCTTGTAAGTTGTGTAATTAGCCAAA
>JAGPCI010000114.1 GCA_018058165.1 Bacteroidia bacterium | reverse complement strand
GTGTGGCTATTGCTGGTTCAATGTGTTTTAGTGCTACATTTTTATCAAAATATATCTCTTTAAAAGTTGCAACTTGTCCATCAGATAAGCGCCTAAATACTTTATCAGGAGTAATATCATTTAAGTTAGCAAATCCGCAAGCTTCCATAACTTCAACCGTAGACTTTAGTGTGTTATTATGAAAGTTTTTAACCCTTATGCGTTTGTCGGTAACATCAATACCTTGGTATAGTTGTTTTTCTTGTGTTGCGATACCAACAGGGCATTTTCCAGAATCGCACTTTAATGCCTGAATACAGCCTAAAGAAAACATCATACCACGTGCACTATAACATGCATCGGCACCTAATGATACAGCCTTAATAATATCAACCCCTGTAATAATTTTACCGGCAGCAAAAAGCTTAACTTCACTTCTTACTTGCTTTTGGGTTAAGCTATGATGAGCAAACGATAACGCATCATACAAAGGCATTCCCAAACTATCAGAAAACTCGAGTGGCGCAGCTCCAGTTCCACCTTCTGCTCCATCAATTGTAATAAAATCAGGAAAAACTTGTGCTTCTTTCATGGCATCAACCATGTTATTAAACTCTTTTTTACTACCTACACATAACTTAATACCAATAGGCTTACCATTACTTAAGCTACGTAACTCTGTAATAAATTTAGTAAGTCCTTTTACATCAATAAATGCACTATGGCCCGGAGGAGAGGCAACAGTTGTATAAGGTTCTACTTTTCTTATTGCTGCAATTTCTGGTGTATTTTTAGCAGCAGGTAAAATCCCACCATGGCCAGGTTTTGCACCCTGAGATAGTTTTATTTCTACCATTTTAATATTGGGGTGAGCAACTTGATTGGCAAATAACTCGCCATTAAAAGTACCATCATTATTTCTACAACCAAAGTACCCAGTACCTATTTGCCAAATTAAATCACCACCACCTTCAAGGTGATATGGGCTAACACCACCTTCGCCAGTATTGTGCGCAAAATTACCAAGTTTGGCACCTTCATTTAAAGATAATACAGCCGTTTTGCTTAACGAACCATAACTCATTGCCGAAATATTTAAAACACTTGCAGAGTAAGGTTGCTTACAATTTTTACCACCAACTGTTACACGTAAATCGCTCGATTTTATATGAACAGGAAACATGGTATGCGCTAACCATTCGTAACCTACTTCGAGACTATTAACCTGCATGCCAAATGGAACTGTTTGACGAACATTTTTTGCACGTTGGTAAACAAGCGATCTTTGTCTGCGGTTAAATGGCCGTCCGTCCAAATCACTTTCAAAAAAGTATTGGCGCATCTCTGGCCTAAAACTTTCAAAGAAATACCGTAGGTAACCCACAATTGGGTAGTTACGTAAAATAGAGTGTTTAGCTTGTGTAATATTATAAATGTACAAGCCCGTAAAAAAGAGTAACGTTAGGGTAAAAATCATACCGCTATAAAGTTGTTTCTCTATTAAATCTGCTGCAACTGAATAAGTAAACAGTAAGGATAAACCAATAACTGTTCTAACACTAAAAAGCCATTTCATGCGTTTTTTTGTTTTTTTAAAATTAATAAATGATTGTGAAAAAGGTAAACCCCGAAATAACGCTAATTAATATGTGTTGTTATTCCGGGTGATGGACGAAAGTCCTTATTTGCTGAATAAAAATATAACTGATGCAAATCTGATATATAATTGCACATAGACACCCTTGGGCCAAACAGGAAATCTGTTCGCTTTGTTAAAGTATTTATTATGTGTATTTGTTTAACCATGCTTACGCTTCAAACTTAACGAAAATATGTGTCAATAAAAAAATCATCCATAAAAAGTGTACACCAGCAAATGTCTTATCAATACTTAACCAAATTGGTAGCGTATTATTAAAATTACAGCGTTTAAAAATAGTAAACTCAACAATGCAAAAGCAATGTTTTAGGAAGTAAATTTATTCGTTTTTTTTCCTTTCGGCTTCAATTGCTAAAACATTATTATCAGCCACCCAACAATCTTTAGGAAGTTTTTGTATTGATTTGATTACAACATAACCATCATCTTCCTTTATTGTTTCAATTCTAAATTTTTTCATTGCAACTAATTCCGAAGTAATATTTGTAGTAGCAAAAATATATTGGTGTTCTCCATCATCATATATACTTGTGGCTGGAATTGCTTGCATAGGTGTATTACTTGCAACTCCAGTTATTACAGCTTTTAAATTCATATCAGCATGTATATCGGTGTTTTTAGGTTTTGTAAAACTAACATATAAGGTAATGGTTTTATTGGTAGCATCTAAAGCACGTGATATAAACATAACTTTACCATCAATAGGTGCTATTCCTTTTTGTATAAAATTTAATTTTACTGGTAAACCTTCTTCCACCAAATCAACATCTTTTTCGTAAACATAAACCTCCGCCCTTAATTGATTAGGATCGATAATTTCGGCTAAAATTGTTTCCGTTTCAACCAATGAGCCAGTATGAACATTTAACTTATTTACGTACCCATCAAAAGGAGCTTTTATGTTTAGTGTTTTTTGAATAACAGGGTTTGTTAAATCTAAAAAACCATTTATATCAATTCCAACAATGGCTAACTTTTGTTTTAAGGTTTTTTCTTTAATTATTGCCGATTGATATTTAGACCTAGTGGCTTGATAATCGGCCAAAACACCCATACTACGTTTTTTTAATGCCGCTTGACGCTCGTATTCTACCTTTTGAAATTCGGCTTCGTTTTTAGCAGAAACATACTCGTTTTGTAATTCTAATGCATCAAAACTACTCATGCTTAAAAGCACTTGATCTTTTTTTACAAACATGCCTTCACGCACAAAAATTTGCTCCACTTTTCCACTAATGTGCGAACTAACTTCTGCCTTACTTTCTGGCAATAATTTAATAGCTCCATTTGCATAAATTAAGGGTTTAATTATTCGTGGTGTAAACTGCGCAAATTTTATATTTACACCACTAATTTGTGTTTGTGTTAAAGTAAGCGAATCTATATCTTTCTTGTATGTTGCAGTTGTGTTAGTACTTGGTTTTTCGCTATTGCAAGCCAATAGCATTAATAAAATAATTGCTCCAAATATATTTTTCATTATGGTTATTCTCCTCTTAAATATTGAATGGTAAAAATTGCGTGGTTGTAGTTTCTTAATGCTTCTAAATAACCCAATCTAATTTTAATAACTTGCTGTAAGTTTAATAAGTAATTATAATAACCAATACTACCTAAACGGTAACCTTCTTTGGCAGTTTTAGAGATTTCTTGGGCTTGTGGTAATGCAGTATTTTCAAAGTATCCTAAAGCATCGGTATATTGGCGCAACTCTGATAATGCCTGAGCATAATTACCTTTTAATTCGTAATTGTTTAATATTGCTTGTTGTTCGGCAATTTTAACATCTTTGCGAGCAGATTTTACTTGTGCTGCATTACCCCAAAACCATAAAGGAAAAGTAAAGCCATATCGCATACGGTATTGCATAGGCGAATTGGATAAACCTTGATTTAGATATCCTACAATTAAACTAGGAAACCACATGCTTTTATTTTGTTTTAAATTTACAGCTTGCAACTGCTGGTTTTGCTGATAGAAAGTACTTAGAGGATTTTTTGAAAACGCATCGCGGGTATCTGCAACTTCTGCATTTAATTGCTGTTTGATAAAATCATCACTTGCATTTATTGATGTATCAGAAGGATTACCAGTTAACAAACCCATGTGAACATTAGCAGTACGCAATTTAGATTTAATTTGATCGAGCTGGTATTTTACTTCGCGGTATTGCGATTCAGCATTTAGTTTTTCGAGGTTTGATATTTGTCCAACTTCAAGCCTAACTTTTGTTACTTCCACCACATCTTCAAGTAAAGAATCTTGTTGTTTGTATGAGGCAAAAACTTCGCGCAAATATTGCATTTCGTTATAGGTAGTATTTACCTGATAACGCAATTGGTTTAAGGTAATTTGCTTTTCGGTTTCGGCCAAATTAACCATTTGTTTTTGGGCTTGATGTTTTCTTACATACGTTGTAGGAAAATCGAATGATTGCAAAATACCTGGTCGAAGTTCGTTTGATGTTGGAGCTTCAAAAATAACTTCAGGAGATTGAATAGCCCATGCAGCGCCTTTTAGTGCTTGCTGTTTTTCTTTTTTTAAGTTAGCAAGCTGTACCTTCGGATTTTTTTCTTGCGCAAGTTGCAAAGCATTTTTGCGAGTTATGTTATTTGATTGTTGCGCAAACGATGTGCAAGTTGCTGCAATACTTATTAATGAAATTAAAAATATTTTCATGATGTACTATTTTCGGTTTTAGCTGGTACTACTTTTTTGGTAAACAAGGTATATAAAACTGGCAAAACAAACACAGTTAAAGCGGTTGATATAATTAACCCACCAATTACTACCGTTGCTAATGGCTTTTGCACTTCGGCACCAACACTAGTTGATAAGGCCATAGGCATGAATCCCAGTGCGGCCACAAGCGATGTCATTAAAACTGGTCTTATACGTTCTTGTAAACCTTGTTTTACACGTTGATTTAAATCATAAACTCCTATTGCGCCTAAGTAATTAAAATGGCTAACCAATAAAATTCCGTTAAGCACAGCCACGCCAAACAACGCGATAAAACCTACACCCGCAGAAATACTAAAATTCATATCACGCAAAAGCAATGAAACTACACCTCCAACAGCAGATAGTGGCACAACAGAATATATTAACAAACTATCTTTAAAGTTGCCAAATGTTAAATAAAGCAATCCTAAAATAATAAGCAATGAAATAGGTACAACTATGGCTAAAGTGCTTTTAGCTCGGCTAAAGTTTTCAAATTCGCCACCATAAGTTACCTTATATCCTTTAGGTAATTCTACTTTAGCGTCAACTAATTTTATAACATCTTTTACTACACTTTCTAAATCTCGTTCGCGAACATTAAAACCTAAGTTTACCCTTCGTTGTAAGCCTTCGTGCCCAATTTCTGATGGCCCAACATCTTCTTGTATAGTTGCTAATTCTTTTAAGGGAACAGGCTCTCCATTTTGCGCTTCAATCATCATGTTTTCTATGTTTTCTCGTTTAACACGTTCTTCCCCCACAAGTCTAAGTGTTAAATCAAAACGCATATCACCTTCGTAAATAACACCAGCAGTTGCACCACCAAATGCCGTTTGAACTGCACGGTTAATTTGATCTACTTTTATACCATAAAGTGCCATAGCTTTTCTATCGTATTCGATATTAATTTGAGGCAATCCAAACACTTTATTTTCTTGCACATCTACAGCACCGGGTACTGTTTTAACCAATTGAATAATTTCGTTACCTTTTTTAACCAACATATCTAAATCGCTTCCATAAAGTTGCACTACAATATCAGTTCGTGCACCACTCATCATATCATTTACACGACTTTCTATGGGTTGTTGTATAGATAGAATAAGCCCTGGAAATTCTTTCATCGACTCGTTAAACATTGCGGATAACTCCTCTTGATTTTTTGTTTTTTTCCAGTATTTCTTATCTTTTAAAACAACCGAAATTTCTTGCGATTCTAGTGGTAATGGATCAACCTTTATTTCGGATGTACCTATTTTAGATACAATTCTTTCTACCTCATCAGGATATTCTTGCATTAAGAACTTTTGAATGTTGGTACTTTGCGAAATAGATTCAGTTAAAGGAGTACCAATGGGTAAATTCATGTCAATTAATATATCACCTTCTTGCAATTTTGGTATAAACTCTCCTCCAATTCTACTAAAACCAATATAGCCAATAAAAATAACCATTAACGCAAATGCAACAACACCTTTTTTATGTTTTAAGCAAACGTTAAACAAGGGGTTAATCCCCCTTAAAAAGAAGTTTACAATTTTTTCGCCAATATCATCGTGATGCAATGATTTTGACGGACGAAGTAATAATGCACACATCATTGGAACATAAGTTAGTGCTAAAATTAATGCGCCAATTATCGCATAACCCACAGTTTTAGCCATGGGGCTAAACATTTTACCTTCTACACCTTGTAAGGTTAAAATAGGAAAATAAACTATGAGAATAATTAAGCCACCAAATACTACCGATTTTTTAATATTTAGCGTTGCATCAATTACAATATCTTGTCGTTGCTTATAAGTGAATGTTGCACCAGGATTTTCTTTTAAATGTTTTCGCATTGTTACTGCCAAAAATAACACCACACTTTCAACCACAATAATTGCAGGGTCAACTAATAACCCAAAATCAATTGCCCCTAAACTCATTATATTACCAACCACACCTGTGTAGCCCATAATAATAAATGCAAACAACATAGATAATGGTATAACCGAAGCAGCAATTAACCCTGCACGAATGTTGCCCAATAATAAAAGTATTACAACCAAAACAATTAATGCCCCTTCAATAAGATTTGTGGCAACAGTTTTTATGGCAGCATTTACGAGTTTAGAACGGTCTACAAAACTTTCAATAATTAACCCTTCAGGCAAAGCTGCTTGTATTTCATCCATGCGTTTTTTTACATCAGCAATTACCTGATTACCGTTTGCGCCTTTCATCATTAAAATAGAACCACCAACCACATCACCTTGTCCATTCATTGTTAATGCCCCGTATCTAAGTGCGTGGCCATACTCTACATCAGCAACATCTTTTACCAATACCGGAATTCCATTAACGTTTTCGATAACAGTATTAGCAATATCTTCAAGATTTTTTGCAAGCCCAATTCCTCTAATTGTGTATGCTTTATTTTCTTTTTCAATATAAGAACCTCCTGTATTGCTATTGCCTTTTTGTAAAGCTTGATACAATTCATCAACTGTAATTCCTAATGCTTTTAACGACTCAGGCCTAATCTTAGCTTGGTATTCTTTAGTAAATCCACCATAACCACTTACATCGGCCACTCCTGCTAGGCCTAAAAGTTTTCTGCGTACCACCCAATCTTGTATCGTTCTAATTTCGGTGGTAGAATATTTGCTATTTTCAAAATCAACAGGCCTAATTACATATTGATATATTTCGCCTAAACCAGTTGAAGCAGGACCTAAAACTGGCGTACCAGCACCTTCTGGAATGTCGTTTTTAACACCCTCGATGCGTTCAAAAATTTGTTGCCTAGCCCAATAGGTATCAACTTTATCATTAAAAATTAATTTAACTACACTACTTCCAAATTTAGAGTTAGAGCGAATCTCAATTAAACCCGGAATATTGGCCATCGCCAGTTCAATAGGAGTAGTAATAAATCGCTCAATTTCTAATGAGGATAAGTTAGGTGAATTGGTAATTACATCAACTTGATTTGTTGTAACATCAGGCACGGCATCTATTGGTAACTTACTAAGTGAGTACGAACCCCACAGGATTATACAAAGCAACAAAACCCCAATTGTAAATGGGCTGCGTGTGCTATACGCAATTAATTTATCAATCATTTAAAGTGATTAAAAATTTAAAAAAACAACCTAAGAATAGTGGTTGCAAAAATTAGAAGAAGACTACTGAAATTACGCTTTTGGTGGAGGCGCGTTTTTGCCTATTACAGGCCAATTTAAATGCTTATTAGGTAAAATATTGTGTTGAATTGGATATGCAATACTTAATAATAATATTGGACTAACATCACAAAAAACATCCCCTTCTGTTGCATCACTACTAGAAAATGAATATTCATTTTTCTCGGCACTGTAACCTTCTGTTAATGCAATATCTTGCTT
>JAGPCI010000113.1 GCA_018058165.1 Bacteroidia bacterium | reverse complement strand
ATGCCTTATTTATTGATCAATAGTTAAAGTATTATTGTTTAGGGTTGATGTTTTAAAAGTGAAACTAAACCAATTTATTTAGGGTTATAGCTTCACTAAAAAAATTGCACTAATCTAATATCATTTTTAAAAAAACATTACCTCGCAAAAGGGGCAGTTTGTTGTGTTTCAAATTGGTTTGATAAATATTTGTAATGTGCCGCGATTGCTATCATTGCAGCATTATCAGTGCAATACTCAAAAGCAGGAATAAATGTTTTCCAACCACGTTTTGCTCCTTCAGTTTGCAAGGCCAAACGTAAACCACTATTGGCCGAAACTCCTCCCGCTAAAGCCACTTTATTTATTTGTGTATGCTTTGCAGCAGCAATCAATTTTTTAATTAATTGTTTAATAATAGCATGTTGTATGCTTGCACAAATATCGCCCAAGTTTTGTTCAATAAAATCTGGGTTTGTGGCAACTTGTTTTTGTATAAAATATAAAAAAGAAGTTTTTAAACCACTAAAACTAAAATCAAAATTTGGCATATTTGGCACCGGAAACTCATAGGCCAATGGGTTTCCTGTTTGTGCATATTTATCAATTAATGGTCCACCGGGGTAGGGCAAGTTTAATATTTTTGCAGCCTTATCAAATGCTTCACCTGCGGCATCATCAATTGTTTTTCCAATAATTTCGTGTTCAAAATAATTAGTTAGTTTAACCAATTGTGTATGTCCACCGCTTACTGTTAAGCACAAAAACGGAAATTCAGGTTTAGGTTCATCAATAAAATGAGCCAAAATATGCGCTTGCATATGGTGTACTGCAATTAACGGAATATTTAAACTTAATGCTAAACCTTTTGCAAACGAACAACCTACCATCAACGAACCTATTAATCCTGGTCCGCCAGTAAATGCTATTGCACTCAAATCTGAGGCAGTTATTTTTGCTTGTTTTAAAGCCACATCTACCAATGGCACTATGTTTTGTTGGTGTGCGCGAGATGCTAACTCGGGCACTACACCACCATATTGTTCGTGTATTTGTTGGCCAGCCACAAGGTTACATAATACTTTTCCGTTGTTTATTACCGCTACTGACGTATCATCGCACGAAGATTCTATGGCTAATATTGTAATATTTGTTTGGTTCAAAATTTGTAATACTTATTTTTGCTAACATACCTAATTGCGCGCACTAAAATACATATCGGTTTCTTTGCTCATATTGCTTATGCTTTTGCTTGGCACCGCCTATGCGTTATTCAAAAACAATACGTTTCAAAATTGGCTTACTGATAGGTTAAGCAGTTATTTAAGTGCGCAATTTAAAACTAATATTAGTATTGGACACATAAACTATAAACCATTGCACACTTTTGAACTTGACGATGTGCTTTTTGGTGACCATAAAAATGATACACTTTTTTATGTAGGTAAGCTAAATTTTAACTTAGCAGGTTTTCAACTCGATTCGTCAAGGTTTAGTTTAAGTGATGTAAAGGTAACAGATGCTTATTGTAATTTAAGGTTTTATAAAGACAGTACTTTTAATATCGATGTATTGTTTAACATCCTCGACCCAAATGACACTTTGCCAAGTACCGGCCCTCCGGTAACTTTACATTTTAATAAAGTTACACTGGTAAATGCACGTTTTAGGTTGGTAAACGAGTTAGATACTTCTACTTGGGGAAATGCTTTTGCGCCAAACGATCAGTACTTTTATAACATCAATGCTTCTACCGATGATTTTTATATTATTAAAGATTCTTTACACTTTGTTGTTAATCATTTAGACTTAGAAGAGAAGTGTGGTTTTGTGGCCAATCATATAAACGCTATTGCAACCATATCACGTTCGTGTATGTTGTTTGATAGCCTCGCATTAAAAACGCCATATACCAATGCAGGTAATTATTTTGGTATGCGGTATGATAATTATAAATCGTTTAGTAATTTTTACGATGATGTTAAGCTGGATATAAAATTAAACTCATCGGTGGTTGATATGCGTGATGTAGTTTTTTTTGCTGAGCAACTAAAAGATTTTAAATATAAATTTAAGCTAAAAGGAAACGCAAAAGGAACGTTAAGCAACCTGCGATTAAAAAATATTGATGCAAGATTTGGTAACTCGGGTGTGTTTAAGGGTGATGCAAGTTTAAACGGATTACCCAATATTGATAATACTTTTATTGATGCAAAAGTAACCCAAATTGTGGCCAGCAAAACCGATATAGAATACATTGCACAAATGCCTTTGGCCAACAATTTAAACCAACTTGGGGTAATTAATTTTAAAGGGCAATACACTGGTTTTTATAAAGATTTTGTGGCCTATGGCGATTTTAAAACTGCGCTTGGCAATGTATCAACAGATATAAATATGAAAATTGCTGATGAAAGCTCAGCTTCAAAATATTCGGGTAATTTGGTTTTACATGGCTTTAATTTGGGCAAGTTAGTAGAGCAAAGTGTAATTGGTAAAATATGGGGCAACGCAAGTTTAACAGGGCAGGGGTTTGATTTTGAAACCATGAAAACAGAAGTTACGGCCCAAGTTGATACCTTTAATTTTTACGGATATAATTATACAAATATTGCTATTAATGGCAACTTGCTTAATAAACAAATTGGTGCCAATTTAAGCATAAACGATAAGAACTTAAACCTTCAGTTTAATGGAGGAATTAACTTGGCCACCCAGGTTACTAAATATCAATTTCAAACCAAAATACGCAATGCCAATTTACTACCTTTAGGTTTTGATACTAGTGAAGTTACCATAAGTGCAGATGCAGATATAAATTTTGCATGGAAAAACATCGATCAAAATGATGGAAATATAAATATTAGTGATTTAAGTATTGCAAAAAACGATGACCTTTATGGTGTAAAAGCCATATACATTAACTCTATTAACCAAGGCGATTACCGCACACTTACTTTAAAATCTGATAACATAAATGCCGAAATAAAAGGCAAGTATAATTTTCTCGAGTTAGGCCATTCTGCTGCTGTTGCCATGCATCAACTAATACCTGAGTATTTTAAGAAACCCGAAGATAATGTTCACCAAAAACAAAATTTTCAGGTAGAGGTAAATATAAAAACGCTATATCCATTTAATGATTTGTATTTTAAAGATATTGAGTTTAGAAATGCACAATTTAAAGGCGCCTTTAACGAAAATACCCAACAGTGGTTTGCAAATGTTTTTGTAGGCAATTTGCATTACAACAAAACCAATATTAGGGGTTTAACCATTAAGCACACAAAAGGCAGTGGCGAAGAAGCCGAATTGCTTGCATCATTTAACCGCATTTTAGTTAATGATACTATTTATGCCCGCAACGTTTCAACCCGAGTTGTACAAAATAAAAATGTACTTGATGTAGATATTAATGTTGCCGATAGCACAAGTTTATTTACTACCAACACAAATACACAATTAGTGTTGCAAGACAATAGAATTACTGCCACGTTTGATAATAGTGCATTTCAGTTTAGGTCGGGAGATTTTGTGCTTAAGCAAGGCAGCACAGTATGTTACAGCGATTATGCATTAGATTTTACCAACTTTAACCTTACCCGAAATACATCGGAAGTAATTTTGGTAAATGGTGTTTATAGTTTTAAAAATGCACATCAAATGCTAATAGATGCAAGTAATATTAGGCTAAATCTAATTAACGATTTAATTCCTGGATTGCAGATACAAACAGATGGTATATTAAATGGTAACATTACTTTATCAAACAAAAATGATGGGATGGTTATTGGCGGTGATGCTACAGTAACAAACCTTGCATTAGATAAAGATACACTTGGCGATTTTAGATTGCTAAGCACTTATGCTAATGATCAAAACAAGTTAATGGCCTTTATAAAATCTGTTAAAGGTAAACTTCGTAACCTCGAAATTGGTGGATATTATAACCTCGATAGTAAAGATGAAGCACTAAATTTTACCATTAATTTTGATGAATCAGATATTACTTCTTTTCAGGCATTTGTAAAAGATTATATAAAACTTTTAGGAGGCAATGTAAGGGCCAATGGACTGTTAACCGGTAGTTTTGATAAACCCAAGCTTAGTTGTAACATCGATTTAATGGGCGTAACTTTAATGGTAGATTATTTAAAAACCATTTATACTTTTAGTACTTCTGCATCCATCACCGAGAAACAAATTTCTATTGCTCCAACCGAAGTTAGAGATATAAACGACCATCGTGGTACTGTTACTGGTTACATCAATCATAAAAACTTTGGGCAGTTTTATACCGATTTATCTGTAACTAATTTAACCAATTTTCAGGTGCTAAATACCACATCAAAAGACAACGATTTGTTTTATGGAAAAGCTTATGCAGATGGTGGTTTAACACTTAAAGGCCCCATAAGCGACATGGTATTTAATGCCGAACTAACCGCAAGGGATGGTACTGTAATTAGTATTCCACTTAACTCAAGTTATAGCGATCAGGTTGGGTTAATTCATTTTATTAGTAAAGACTCTACTGCTGGTAAAGGCTTTAAAAAACGCTCGGGTGCTTTAAGTGGTTTTTCTATTAATTGTATGTTGCATGTAAATAATAGTGCCGAAATTAATATTGTACTTGACGAGCAGCAGGGTGATAAAATTAGAGGTAGGGGCAATGGCGATATTAAGTTTGAACTTACCCGAAGCGGACAGTTTAATATGTTTGGCGATATTGAAGTAAACGAAGGTGATTATAAATTTACAGCCATGAATTTATTTACCAAAAAGTTTAATTTAAAACCTGGTGGACGAATTAGTTGGACAGGCGACCCGCTTGGTGGACAAATGAATATTACTGGTTTGTATACCGCACGTACCAATGTGGCTGATATTATTGCAGGTGCTACTAACGAAGAGCTAGAATCAATAAAACAACAACGTGTATTAGTAGAGTGTTTATTGTACGTTAAAGGCAACTTGCTTACCCCCGATATTAAATTTGATATGAACATTCCTGATGTAAGTGGTTCGTTGCCGGGTAACACCATCTCCGAGTTGCAAAATACAATTAGGTATTGGCGTACCGAAAACGAATTAATGACCCAACAAGTTATCAGCATTTTATTGTTTGGTAGATTTACCCCTACAAATGTGCAAAACGCTAACTCTTCGCCAAATTTAACTGCAGGGGTAAATAATACATTAAGTGGTTTTGTATCTGCTCAAGCCACTAGTTTTATTCAGCAACTTATTCCTGGTCTTGATGTAAATGTAGATTACCATACCGGTAACGAAAGTGTGCGAGGCAGGCAAATTATTACAGGTACAAAACGTGTTTTTGATAACCGTCTCGAAATTCAAGCCAGCTTTGATCCTGTAAATACTTACCAAAACTTTTTAACCCAATACAACCTTACTCGCGATGGTAACTTTAAAGCCAAAGCATTTTCACGTGCTCAACTCGACCCAATTTATAACCGAAACATTAATACAAATGGAGTAGGTTTGTATTACCGCAAAGAGTTTGATAGATTGGGCGATATATTTAGCAGCAATAAGAAAAACCAGCTTAAATTAACTCCTTAAAATTTGTGAAGTTTTTTGTTAACACAGTTTAATCAATACAAGATTTAATAGGTCGAACTACTTGATTTAGTTGGGTTAATCCAGATAAAGAAAATGTTAGCTGTTTTGCATTAAACTGATTTACTGTTTTTTTTTCGATTATGCATTTCCAATGCTTAATTTGAGTTAAACTTGTACAAATAAAAATCCCACAATAAATAAAATACAAAACTCTAATATATGAATAACGCAGGAATTCCTTCGGTTAATTTAGCCGATTTTATTAATGGTACACCGCAACAAAAAGATGCATTTGTACAACAACTTGGTAAGGCATACGAAGACATTGGATTTGTTGCCGTTCGTGGGCATTTTTTAAGTGATGAACTTAGCCAAAATTTATACCAACAAGTGCAGCAATTTTATGCATTAAGTGATGATAAAAAAGAAGCTTACCAAGTGCCAGGCTTAGCTGGCCAACGTGGGTATACCAGCTTTGGTAAAGAACATGCTAAAGGCCGTACCGAAGGCGATTTAAAAGAATTTTGGCAATTTGGCCAATGGGTTGATGATGGTGATAAAATTAAAGACGAATACCCCGATAATGTGGGTATAAATGAGTTGCCACAGTTTAATGTGTATGGCAAAGAAGCCTATAAAAAACTCGAAGAAACAGGTAAATATATGCTGCGTGCCATTGCCTTATATTTAGGTTTAAATGAGTTTTATTTTGATGATAAAATACACAATGGCAACAGTATTTTACGTGCCATACATTACCCGCCAATTACCAACGAGCCTAAAAGTGCTGTGCGTGCAGCCGAACATGAAGATATAAATTTAATTACCCTTTTAATGGGCGCATCGGCTGAGGGTTTAGAGGTGCTAAACAAACAAAACCAATGGGTGGCCATTACCGCTTTACCCGACCAATTGGTAGTAAATGTTGGCGATATGTTGCAACGTTTAACCAACAATAAATTAAAATCTACAACACACCGTGTGGTTAATCCACCTCGCGAAAAATGGGGTACTTCTCGTTTTAGTATTCCATTTTTTTTACACCCCAAAAGTAACATGCCATTAAATTGTTTAACAGATTGTGTAACCAACGAAAATCCGTTACAATATCAACCCATAACTGCCGGCCAATACCTTGACGAAAGGTTAAGAGAAATTGGCTTAAAGAAATAAATAAAATACGGATTAATGAAGCCTCCGGTTATTAAATAATCGGAGGCTTTTAGATTATTTAATACGTTTTAGATACTATTTTATTGGTACGATAATTTTATTATTATATCGTTTCCGTTTAGTTTGTAAGTAAGTTGGCTTGGATAATTTAGTCCAGATAAGTCTTTTGCGGCTAAAGATATAGCAAGCATATTTTCATGTTGAGCTAATCCGTCATCATCCCAAAAAACAATATCGTTATCAGTTGAGTTAATGCTACACCACTCAATTGGAGGCGCGCTGGTCCATTTAAGAGGGAAGTTACTTTTGGTAACATCACTTTTCGTAATAGATTTGTTTATCTCGCGGCCTAAAGCATATATTTTATAGTAAATGTCTGGTCCCAGGTCAGAGTCCCAATTACCACCAGAAGGTCTAGTTAAATTTGTATTATTGATGATAACTTCGTTAAGAAAAACTTTTGTGGGAGGTGGCAATACCTCAATACTTTTGGTAATGGTGCTGCTTTTTCCGTTAGCAGAGGCGATAAGCGTTACATTGTAAGTGCCAGGTAATAAGTAAGTATGTATAGGTTCTGACGATTTTGAGACGCTACTATCTCCAAAATCCCAACTGTAAGATGTGGCATAGAATGATGTATTGGTAAAATGAAACTCAGCAGGCGCATAGTTGTGTGAACTTGAGTAGGTGAAATTTGCTTTAACCGGTGTTAGTTCTCCTGTTGGTTCTTTTTTGCAAGCAACTAAAGTAATAGTAGCAACACTTAATGCTAAAAGTAGGTTTTTCATAGTTTTTTGTATCATTTTTAAAAATGCAATATTAAATTTTATATTCAAAAAATGGGGCGTTTTACAAAAAAAAGCTCTGTTTGGCCTATTCAGCACATTTGAGCCTTTTAAAGTAACTCACCAATCAAACTAATCTTTGCTCAATCACCATCACGTTTTTAAAATAGCTTTGGGGCATTGCCGGGCTATCCGCGCTACATGGTAGCCTGCTGCTATCCCTATGCCGGGCTTGCTGTAAAAATGTATAATA
>JAGPCI010000112.1 GCA_018058165.1 Bacteroidia bacterium | reverse complement strand
TACTTTAAAAACACTTGTAGTTTTGTAGCCTCTTCAAGTCTTGTTATTAGGTTTTCCTCATCAAGCTTATTGTTAGGAAAAGGCTCTATGGTAATGATAGCTGCATTTCCTTGGATTGATATATTTTTAATAACTGGTGAGTTTTTTGAGTGCGTGCAAATGTCGCCAGCTTTTTTAAAAATAGCAGATTGAAATTGAGCTCCAGCGCTAAACTTATCATAATTTAATGCTAAAGGGAAAATAATAATTATACCAATAATCATGATTAAAAACGAACCCGTGTTAAACAACCTGCGATTACTTTTGTGTTTAAATCCTAAAACAAAGAAAACCAAAAGCGCTGAAATGGTGACACCAATTAAATTTGTAATAAATAATAACATACTGCCACTGGCTAGTATAAAATGGTTTTGCTCTAGCATTAATCCACATGCACAAAGCGGAGGCACTAATGCTACTGCAATTGCAAATCCTGCCAAAACTGTGGAGTATTCGCTTCGATAATATCCGTAAGCACCAGCAGCCCCAGCCATTAGTGCTATACCAAGATCTCTTAAATCTGGCGAGGTTCTAATTAATATTTGGTCGCTAGGAGTAAGGTTGGGAAGTGTTAAACTAATTAGATAAGCCACGCCAAGAGCGCCTAGTGCGCCAATAAGAATAATGCCAAACATTCGCAATGATTGTATTCGCCAACCTTGTGCAATTGCGCCACCCAAGGCTACAATAGGTTGACCTAATGGTGCAATAATCATAGCACCAATAATTGTAGCAGTAGAGTTTCCTGAAAGGCCTAATGATGCAATACCAACGCTAAGAATAAGCATAAATGCAAACGAACTTTGCCAGTCTATTTTATAATGAAAAAATAGTTTATTAAAAACAGCAGTTCTTTCCTCAATTGGAATTTCTTTAGAAAAGAAATTCTTTTCTATGTATTCGTCCTTTTCGTTTGGTTCAATTTGCATGTGGTGATTAGTTAATTATAAAATGCAAGTCAATTTAAAACTGAGTTTACAGTTCAAATGTAACTGATTTTTAGACGATATGGCGAGTGCTTAAGAATAGGTATATTAATTGTTTGTGAAAAATCGGGGTTGCTGAAGCTCTATTTCTTCCAAAACTAATTCCGGGAATAAGGATGTTTTTTAAGTTATGTTCCACAAAAAATGTTTGTTAATATCGTGGAATTTACTGGTTCAAAGCCCCACAAGTTTCTGTCCTAAGTGCTATAGGTTTATATGATATTGAATGTATTGGGTTTACGATTATTGTTCTTTTACACTTACAATTGTTTTCAACTTTTCCCATGTTTGGGTTGTAAGTATTTTTTCAAATTTCACTTTATTATCTTTAATCTTTTCTATAATGTATTCAGCCCTTTCTTTCGACTCAGGATGAGTGCTTATCCATGTTAAATATTTTGTTGTTTCATTTTCTTTTACAGATAATTTGTATAGGAAATTTGCAAAAGGTTCTGGATTTATTTTGGCATTTATTAAATAATCAACAGCTTTAATATCTGCTTCTTTTTCTAAGCTTCTATCAAAAGCTGATGAAGAAATCATTTTGGCTGTTTCCTTAATAATCTCTCCACTACCATTACCCGTTGTCATGGATATTAATGCAGTTAGCCCAATTTCTTTTACAAGCTTTTTCATTACGTGGCTAAGTTGTATGTGGGCAATTTCGTGGCAAATAACTCCACTAAGTTCTTCCTGGTTGTCGGCATTTTGTATCAAGCCGCTGTATATAATTAAATGTCCGCCAGGCAAGGCAAATGCATTAATCTCATCTTTATCCAAAACATGAACTTTAATTATATCGCGGTTTATGGTATTAGCAGCACAAATTTTTGTAATGATACTATCAATGGAATTTACTACAAATGGGTTCTTATTTTCTTTTTCCGTCTTTTGAAAAATCTCCCAAAATAGCTCACCTAATTTCTCTTCGGTTTTATCAGTTACTTTTTCAACCTTAAACAATTTTACCCAATCTATTTGAGTTAGAACAAGCCATGTTGCAAAAAATAATGCAACAGTTATACTTCCTTGAATGATAACTTTTTTCATAATTGTTTTTTACAAATTAAGTTTGTAAGGTCACCATAAAACCACCATGAAATATGGATTCCTTTCCTTGTTTTTATGGCCGTATATATTGTAGCAATAAATTCAGTGATGTTAAAAATAAATACAGCAATAATGTATGCAATAAATTTACTCGTTATCGTTTCATCTGTAAATATGATTGAAACGGTCCACCAAAAACCATAGCTATTAATAAAAAGCATAGATAGTTGCGATAATAGAGCTTGTGTACAATGCCAACGAACAAAATAGGTTGCTTTACGGTTGCCTAAATAAAATATTAGTGTTGCAATAAGGTTTATTATAGGCAATGGCAGGCCAGCAACTATCGCTATTAGTGACATTAGGTAGCTATTTGAAGCAGCTTCAGCTTCATGTTCGCCTGGTTCGTAATTAAATTTTTTTACATTAATCATAGTCCTTTATTCATGTTCCAAATCCAATTGATAATAACGAGTAAAATTAACGGGATAGCAAATTTTGGTTGTTTAAGGTAGGTTTCTATTGTTTTGTAGAAATTAAATAGTGTTTTTTTTTGTGATAACGTATCTGCAATAATCCAAATTGGAGCTAAGATCATAATACCAGCAATTAAATATCCTAAAGGATTAATAAGCAAGGCTTCAATAAAATTTCCTTTGCTTATTAAAACAACTGAACGGGTAGAACCACAGGACGGACAGGGTATATTTGTAACATGCTTTATTAAACAAACCTCAAATGATTTGCTTGCGGTGTAATTAAATACAATATTAAAATAAAGCCAAATATACCCTGCCAAACAAGCAATAAACATTATAGCGTATAGCTTATTCCTGCTTAGTGTCATTAATACAAAAATGGTTGAATTTTTTGCAAGTTTTTTTCTCTTGTTGCCTTTTGAATCATAAACCAATCGATTATTGACCAAATTCCAAACCCGCCACAAGTTACTAGTTTACCTATCCCAAGTCCAGTATCACCAATCATAAATCTATCAATACCTAAAGCACCCGCTAAAATTGAAACGATTAAGCTTGTGGTTGGGTCTTTAAACTGAAGTGTTGATATCATTACCCATTTCGAATCATCAACTTCAATAAGTCTTTCTCTGATCATATTAACTTGATGACTCTCGAAAAACTTTGCGTTTGACATGATAAACATGTCTACTTTTTGTGCTTCCATTGTATATATATTTTAGGTTAAAGGTTACTACTCGTTTGGCTTTTCGTTTCCGCCCTGTTTTTTAAAATGGTTACAAGTTTCCATTGTGTTTTTAATTATAACATTCAGTTTAGGAACTGTCGAAGTCGTTTGTACAATTGTTCATTAGCATTATGTTTTGTTAAAGTTGTTTTAGTTTTCTTTTAAATAAAAAAATGCTAACACAAACTGTATGGTAAAATTGTAGTTAAAATTTCACAAATCAAAGTGTTATATTATTTGTGGGAAAGATTAAATTAAATGCTTCAATCGAATCATTTTATCCCTACAGCCACAACAAGGTTGTTATAAGTAAAATAATAAGGAAGAATGTGGATATACTTTAATTAATTAATTAATTAATTAATACAATCTAATTGCTTTGTTTGATTTAATAAATGAGAGAACACAGAATGTCGGAGTTATGTTAATGATTACCACAAACTAACCGCAACTCCCCAAACCAACCAAACTCCCAATAAAGTACGATAAATACTGGCTTAGCGGGTGGCAGTGCTACCAACGTAGCACAGAACACGCGGCCGGCCCAAGCCGGAAAGCCCCAAATAAAAAAGCCATACTGCATAAGTTAATATACAGTATGGCTTTGTGGTTTTAGCCTTGTTGAATGTTTTATTTACGTTTAATTACACGCTGTACGGCTGCTACAATATGTGCTGCATCTAGTCCGTATTCTTTCATTAATTCATCGGGTGTGCCGCTTTGTCCAAAGCTATCGTTTACTGCTACCATCTCTACCGGAGTTGGTAATTCGCGTGCCAATAGTTGACAAATGCTATCGCCTAAGCCACCATTCATTTGGTGTTCTTCGGCAGTTACTACTGCACCTGTTTTGCGCACACTTTTTAATATGGCTTGCGCATCAAGTGGTTTAATGGTATGTATATTAATTAACTCTACGCTAATGCCTTGCTCGGCTAAAGTATGGCCAGCTTCAATGGCTTGCCAAACAAGGTGGCCTGTTGCAAAAATAGTTACATCAGCACCTTCGTTAAGCATTAATGCTTTGCCTATTTCAAACTTATCTGTAGCACTTGTAAAGTTGGGTACTGCAGGGCGGCCAAAACGCAAATATACTGGGCCTTGATGATCGGCAATTGCAATAGTTGCTGCTTTGGTTTGGTTATAATCGCATGGGTTTATTACGGTCATGTTTGGTAACATTTTCATTAACCCTATGTCTTCTAATATTTGGTGTGTTGCGCCATCTTCGCCTAAGGTAACACCCGCATGCGAAGCACAAATTTTTACATTTTTATTTGAGTAGGCTACACTTTGGCGAATTTGATCGTAAACGCGACCTGTGCTAAAATTAGCAAATGTACCTGTAAACGGAATTTTATCGCCAATGGTTAAACCTGCGGCTAAGCCAATCATGTTTGCCTCGGCAATGCCAACCTGAAAAAAACGTTCTGGGTGATCTTTCTGGAAGGCATCCATTTTAAGCGATCCTGTTAAATCGGCACAAAGTGCTACCACGTTTGGGTTTGTTTTACCCAACTCGCTAAGGCCTGCGCCAAATCCCGAGCGGGTATCTTTTACGTTTTGTACTTCAAACTTTTTCATGTATCAAATTAATTAATCTTTTTGCTGTTGGTAAAATTGGTAACGGTTTAATTTAAGGTAAAATTGGTTGCTGCACCCGAGTTAATTATAAACTCTCTTTCAAAAGTTTGGTTGCTTCGGGTAGCAGTTTTTGCACGGTAAACTATTTTGTATTTGCCTGGTTGCATAATAATATTGTGCATACGGTTTTCTTGCGGTAGGCGTGCAAGCCACACAATTTCATTTCTGTTCATTTGGTAAATATCTGCAATATATTGTTGGGTAAATGCCGATACATGTAACCTGCCAGGTTGCGGCATTTCTATGGTTGTGGTGGTATTTTGGTCAACATTTACTTCTCTAAATATTTGCCTTGGTAGGGTTAATATTTCTAAATCGTATTTGCCTACTAAGTATTTTTCGATGCTGTTTGCATTTTGTATATGCAAAGTTTGCATGGTATTACGTTTACGAATAATGCATTTTAAATCGCTGTAGTTAGTTACTCCTGCTATTTTAATATTTAAATTTCCTTGTGGCGCGTCTAAAGCAATAATGTTATGTCGGCCAGCGGTTATTTCAATATCACTTTTTTCAACTGGCGGTATGGTATGTACCACCATCCTGTATTTATAAATTGGATCTAGCATAACAGTATCAGGTATGCCACGCTCGTTCATGGTGTGTACGTAATTATAAACTAGTTGATTGCTGTGCATATCATAAAAGCTCATATTTACATTGGTTTCGGTAGGTTTTGCGTTTACATCAAGTAAGTTTACTTGTACGGTAGTGTTATTTAATGCTTGAGTAATTACTACATTTAAAATGTTATCAAAACTTTCTTCTGTATTTGCATCATAATACCTACCCACACACTCAAATGCTTTTCTAAAATCTTCGGTTGAACCTAGGCCAATAATAAATGGCTTTAGTACCACACCTTGACTTTGTAATGCTTCTGATACTGCACATGGGTCACCATCACACTCTTCAATACCATCAGTAATTAAAATAATGATGTTACGCACGCCTGGTTCTTTAGGAAAATCGTAAGCTGATTGTTGTAACGAGTAGGCAATTAGCGTGGTTCCTTTGGGCGTAATATCCTTTAGTTTTTCTTTTATTTGTTTGTGGTTATTGTATTTAAAAGGAACTTCTAAACGGGTATCTTTACAATTACGCTGACCAGGAGGTGTTGTATGTCCGTATACACGCAAAGCTACTTGTACTTCGCTGCTGCTGTTTTCAAGGCTATCAACAATTTTTGATAAAAGTCTTTTAGCTACATTTATTCGAATATCTTTATCCATTGCAGCATACATACTTCCGCTTCCATCAAGCAAAAATAAAATACGGGTTTTGGGTTTTATATAACCTTGTGCATGTGCATTAAATTGCAAGCCAAGCATTATAAAAACCAAAACCAATAAAAACGAAAGTGATTTAAACTGCATGTATAAAAATATTGATTTTAATAGTCGGCTAAGGTTGATGGCAATTGCGATAATGCATTTTCTAAATCGCTATCGCTTGGTGCTATTCCGTGCCATTTGTGCGAGCCTACCATAAAATCTATTGGTTGTCCCATTTCTGTTTTCATGATAATAAAAATAGGCTTGCCTTTACCTGCTATGCTTTTAGCTTTGGCCATGGTATCAATAATGTTTTGCATATTGTGTCCATCCATTTTAAGTATTTCCCAACCAAAAGCTTTAAGTTTTGCTTCAATATCTGCACCTAATCCCATTACCTCCATGGTGCTGCCATCAATTTGCTGGCCGTTGTAATCAACAGTAACAATTAAATTATCAATTTTTTGATGTGCAGCAAACATAAATGCTTCCCAGTTTTGGCCTTCTTCTAATTCGCCATCACCCATTAAAACGTAAACTAAATTTTTATCGTTGTTTAATTTTTTAGCTAAGGCCGCACCTGCTGCAACAGAAACACCTTGACCTAATGAGCCAGATGCGATTCTTATTCCTGGTAATTCTTCGGCAGTGGCTGGATGGCCTTGTAAACGAGAATGTAATTTGCGGAAAGTTTTTAATTCGCTAACAGGAAAATATCCTGAGCGCGCCAACACACTGTAAAACAAAGGCGAAATATGTCCGTTTGATAGGAAAAACACATCTTCGTTTTTACCATTCATGTTAAATTTCGGGTCGTGTTTCATCACTTCAAAATAAAGTGCGGTTAAAAAATCAGCACAACCTAAAGAGCCTCCCGGATGGCCGCTTTTTGCCCCGTGTACCATTCTTAAAATATCTCTTCTTACCTGAGTTGCGGTTTGTTCTAACGTTTTAATATCTGTCATTATACCTCTAAGTTAAAATTTGTTTTATTATTGGTTTGATAAACAGTGCACTAAGGGTTTTGGTGTACTCTTTATGTTTGCCAAAAGTAACACTTACCAAGCTTTTTTAGCATTTTTGTTGCCAACATTTTAGCTACACCGTTATTTGCCTTTAAATTTAAGCAATACGTTTTAGGATAAAAACCTAACAATTATGATTAAACAACTTGAAATTAGTTTATTACCAGAAGAGTGTTTTGATGATGCTACTACACTTGATTTTATTAAAAAGAAATCGGGTATTGATGATGTGGAGGGCATTCGTGTTATCCGAAAATCGTTAGATGCTCGCAAGCGCCCAATTCATTTTAATTTATTGGTTGATGTATATGTGCAAGAAAATGTTGCCGAACGCGATTTAGATTTTGATTTTAAAAATGTATCAAACGCCCCTCACGCAGTAATTATTGGAGCTGGCCCAGCGGGATTATTTGCTGCCCTAAAATTTATTGAATTGGGTATTAAACCAATAATTTTTGAAAGAGGTAAAGATGTGCGCGAGCGCAGGCGCGATTTAGCCTTAATTACCAAACACAATACTGTAAATCCCGAAAGTAATTATTGTTTTGGCGAAGG
>JAGPCI010000111.1 GCA_018058165.1 Bacteroidia bacterium | reverse complement strand
TTGAACGGTTTTCATTTAGCATCGGTATCGCTAAACGATATTTTAAAACTGCGTTACAGTTTCTTTATCGATTATGCATTTCGAATGCGTAATTTGGGTTAAAAATGTTTGCGCAAACCTAAACTTAATCCAAGCATGTAGGGTTGTTGTTTTACTGCATAATTAGCTCCCGAAATATCATTTAAACTATATCGTAAATATGGCATGCAAGTAAGTGTTATGGCCGAGTTTACTTGGTATGATACTCCTAAATAAGTTTGTGCAAAAAAGCTATTGGTTAAATAGGGGAATGATTCTTTATTTTTAACTAAGAATACACCAACATTATTTGGTCCAACCAATGCTGCATCTACTGTGCTTATTATTGCATAGCTAATTCCTACTTTGGCCTCTATACCCAATCGTTTGGTTGGTGTAAAACGGTAAGTAACCAAAAATGGAATCTCGTTCCAGCTGTATTTTATACGGGTGTTTATTGCGCCATTAGCAGTTACCGAGTCGGTTGTGGCCACTGAACTATTGGCTTCGGTTTGCATAGTTTGTGTTGGTGAAGTTGTGCCGTATGTCATACCCATGCTAAAACTGGTAAATTGCACTCCAGTAGAAAATAGTAGTTTTTTCCATTCGTAATCAATTAAAAAGCCACCGCTCCAATCCACTTCTGGCGATTCTATTTGGTTACGTAAATTAATATGCTGTTGTAAACTTGGGTTGCTGCTACTTAATTGCATTAGGCTGTAATGGGCGCCAATCATAATACTTAATGATAATTTTGAAGGCTTCTGGTCATTACTATTATTAGCTAACAATTTTAGGGCAGTGCTAGTATCTACTTCATTATTTGCAATGCTATTTAATGGCTTACCTTTATGGGTGCTATCGGCTAAGCTTGATTCAATAAGTGGCTCTTGTATTGTATTAGGTTCTATTACTATTGGCTCGGGTGTTTCGGTAAATAGGGTGTTGTTTGTAATGCTTGTAATCGTTGGTTGGACATTGTTATCTGATTCGTTATTGATATTACTTACGGTTATTTTAGCTGTATTTATAAGATTCACTTCACCCTTATTTAAGTTAGCATTCACTTTGTTTAACTTTAATGGTGTTGATTTTGTGCCAACACCATTTTTGTAATTGTTTCTAGTTGTTTTTGTTGCTAAAGGATGAGCCTTTTTAGATAGAGATTTTTTAGAAATAGGGGTGGTTTTTATTATTTGAGTTTGAGTAGGCTCATCAATAATATTATCTGTTACAGTTTGTGTTATTGTGTTTTTATAGTATTTGGGTTTAGCAACTACATCATTAAAACTAGGTTGAATATTGTTTTTTGTTGGGTCAATTGGCTCACTAATTTCAGTTAAACTGTTGTTATTAACGCCATCACCCCAATTTAAAAAATAGCCTACACCAAAGCTACCTATAAACAATAAAACGGTAAATGGAATCCACAATATTTTACGGTAGCTTTTGCTACTAGGTTCTGGTGGTAATTGCGCCTCAATTTGCTCCCAAGTTTGTGGGCTAGGTTTAATGGAATAATTACCAACCTTGCCTTCAATTTTTTGTTCAAAGTCTGGCCTGTTTACTTCTTGGTCAATACGGTCCCACAACGAGTCAGATGGCTTATAATCTGTATCGTTAAGCTGTTGTTTTAGCTTCTTTTCAAACTCGTTATTTTGGTTCCCTAAAAGGCTCATTTAAAATATGGTAATGTTTTGCTAATAATTGTTGCATGGCCAATCGGGCACGCGAGTATTGCGATTTTGATGTGCCAATTGCAATGCCAGTCATTTCGCTTATTTCTTTATGTGTGTATCCTTCAACGGCATAAAGGTTAAATACCAATCGGTATCCTTCGGGTAATTGTTGTACTAGTGTAATAATTTCCTTGGTCGATATTTTTGAAACAATATCATCTTCAAATGGGGCATCATAAAATTCAATGTCTAAATTTTCTTTAAACTGCCTGCACCTTTGTTTAAAACAATTAATTGCAGTAAACACCATTATACGCCTTATCCATCCCTCAAAACTTCCTTCATGTTTAAATCTGGCAATGTTTTGAAACACCTTTACAAAACCCTCTTGTAACATGTCTTCTGCCTCAGCGCGGTCTTTTGCATACCGCATACATACCCCAAGCATTTTTGATGCAAACTTATCATAGAGCATTTTCTGGAAGCTTCGCTTTCCATCAATACATCCTTCTATCATATGTTGCTCTTCGCTTAACATGGCGGGTTTTTATTATTAGTCAACTTTAACAAATATATAGTTGCATGACAAATTTTTACCACATGCCTGACAATTTTAGTTTGCCTACCTCAATATTGGCAGCATTTTGCTATTGGCATAAAAGTGGATAGTTGCAAGTATCGTTTTATTCTAAACAACAAAATACATAAAAAACTATATGTCAGTAAGTCTTAAACCATTAGCAGATAGAGTTCTAGTTGAACCAGCTGCAGCAGAAGAGAAAACAATAGGCGGTATTATCATTCCTGATACGGCTAAAGAAAAACCACAAAAAGGTATTGTAGTGGCTGTAGGAAGTGGCAAAAAAGATGAGCCAATGACCGTTAAAGCTGGCGACACCGTATTATACGGTAAATATGCTGGTACCGAAATTACCGTTGAAGGTAAAGATTATTTAATTATGCGCGAAGCAGATATTTTCGCAATAGTTTAATCAAATCAAAAAAAATCAAGGGTTAATACTAGTTAAGTGTAGTTTTTTTATTCTACCAAATAGTATTTTTATCAACCCAAAATAAACAAATTAAATTAACTAAAAAATTAAAATGGCTAAAAGAATTTTATATAACGTAGAAGCTCGTGATGGTTTAAAACGCGGTGTTGATGCATTAGCAAATGCAGTAAAAGTAACTTTAGGTCCTAAAGGACGTAATGTGGTTATCGATAAAAAATTTGGCTCACCTACTGTTACTAAAGATGGTGTTTCGGTGGCGAAAGAAATTGAATTAAAAGACCCAATTGAAAACATGGGTGCACAAATGGTTAAAGAAGTGGCAAGCAAAACGGCTGATATAGCTGGTGATGGAACTACAACTGCAACTGTATTGGCTCAAGCAATTGTGACTGCTGGTATAAAAAATGTGGCTGCAGGTGCTAATCCAATGGATTTAAAGCGTGGTATTGATAAAGCTGTTGAAGCTATTGTAGCAAATCTTAAAGTACAAAGCCAAGTAGTTGGTGATGATAACAACAAGATTCAACAAATTGCATCTATTTCGGCTAATAACGATGAAGTTATTGGTACTTTAATAGCAGATGCAATGGCCAAAGTAGGCAAAGAAGGTGTTATTACAGTAGAAGAGGCTAAAGGTACCGAAACAGAAGTAAAAACTGTTGAAGGTATGCAGTTTGACCGTGGTTACTTATCGCCATATTTTGTTACCAATGCCGAGAAAATGGAAGTAGATTTAGAATCGCCTTACATTTTAATTACTGATAAAAAAGTAAGTAACATGAAAGAAATTTTACCAGTATTAGAAGCAGTAGTGCAAACTGGTAAACCATTATTAATTATTGCAGAAGATGTAGAAGGCGAAGCTTTAGCAACTTTAGTAGTTAATAAATTACGTGGTTCGTTAAAAATTGCTGCTGTTAAAGCTCCTGGTTTTGGCGATAGAAGAAAAGCAATGCTTGAAGATATTGCAATACTTACAGGTGGTACAGTAATTAGCGAAGAGCGCGGTTTTAAATTAGATGCTGCTGATATTACTATGCTTGGTCGTGCTGAAAAAATTACGATTGATAAGGATAACACTACCATTATTAATGGTGCTGGTGCTAAGGAGGATATTACTGGTCGCGTAAACCAAATTAAATCGCAAATTGAATCTACTACTAGCGATTACGACAAAGAAAAATTACAAGAGCGTTTAGCTAAATTAGCTGGTGGTGTTGCTGTGTTATACATTGGTGCTGCCACTGAGGTTGAAATGAAAGAAAAGAAAGACCGTGTTGACGATGCATTAAATGCTACCCGTGCTGCTATCGAAGAAGGCGTAGTTGCTGGTGGAGGCGTTGCATACATTCGTGCAATTGAGGCTTTAGAAAACATTAAAGGCTTAAACGAAGATGAGATTACAGGTATTGCAATTATTAAGCGTGCAGTTGAAGAGCCGTTGCGTCAAATAGTTGCTAATGCAGGTGGCGAAGGCAGTGTAGTAGTTAATAAAGTACGCGAAGGAAAAGGCGATTTTGGTTACAATGCACGTACCGATAAGTACGAAAACTTAATTGGTGCAGGTGTAATTGATCCAACTAAAGTTAGCCGTGTAGCATTACAAAATGCAGCAAGTGCTGCCGCTATGATTTTAACTACCGAGTGTGCCTTAGTAGAAGAAAAAGAAGACAAAGGTCCATCAATGCCAGGCGGAATGCCAGGTGGAATGGACGGCATGTACTAGACTATACCAATAGTTTATAATTTAAAAAACCCGAATCGCAGTAATGTGATTCGGGTTTTTTATTGATTATTTTGGAAGTGTTTTGATTTATTACCCTACCTCACATTCATCAATTCTACATCAAAAATTAAGGTAGCATGTGGCGGTATGTCTGTGCCAGCACCATGTGCGCCATAACCTAAATCTGATGGAATTATTAAACGAAGTTTGTCTCCAATGTGCATCAATTCAATGCCTTCATCCCAGCCTCTAATTACACTTCCTGTGCCTAATTGAAAACTAATTGGATTTAACCTTTCGTGTGATGAGTCAAATACTTTTCCGTTCTCTAAAAAACCTGTGTAATGTACATCTACCATAACTCCTTTTTCGGCTTTTACGGTGCTAGTACCTTTTTCTACTACCAAGTATTTTAAGCCCGTTTCGGTAGTAATGGTATCGGTTGTGGTAATATCCCAAGGTTTGCTTTCAATTGCTTTGGTTTGTGTGCAACTGCTAAAAGTAACGAGGGCAAAAACTATTGTAGTTAGTGTAATTAGCGTATTTTTCATGTAGCGAATATAATTATTAGGTGTTATATTAATTTCATAAAAAAGCGGCTGTTACATCACGCAACAGCCGCTAATGTTTTTTTAAACTAAATGTTATTTTACGTTTATTAATTCCACATCAAACACTAAAGTTGCATTTGGTGGAATTTGACCACCTGCACCATTTGGTCCATAACCTAATGATGAAGGGATAATTAAACGCACTTTATCGCCAACTTGCATTAATGCTAAACCTTCGTCCCAGCCTTTAATTACGCGACCTTGACCTAATTCAAAGCTAAATGGTTGGCCTCTTTCAACAGACGAGTCGAACACTTTTCCGTTTAATAAAAAACCTGTGTAATGCACATCAACCGTTTGGCCAGATTGAGGTATTACAGCATCGGTATTTTTTGTTTTTTCAACCACAATATATTGTAAGCCGCTTGCCGTTGTAACCGTATCTGTGCTTTTTACATCCCAAGGTTTTACCGGTTCTTTTACACCAAGTAATTCTACTTCAAAAATTAAAGTGGCATTTGGTGGAATAACACCTCCAGCACCATTTGCACCATAAGCAATTGCAGGTGGAATGGTAAAAAGTGCTTTATCGCCCACTTGTAATAAGGCAATACCTTCATCCCAACCTTTAATAACTTGGCCTTGGCCTAAGGTAAAAGATATGGGTTGATTTCTATCATGGCTACTGTCAAACTTTTTTCCATCGGTTAAAGTGCCAGTGTAATGAACAGTAACTTTTGATCCAGCAGTTGCTTTTGTTCCTGTTCCTTTTTGGGTAATTTTATATTTTAACCCAGATGCGGTTGTATATTCTTTATTCAATTGTATTTTTTGGGGTTGAGTTGGTTTTTTTGTTGCGGTTTGATTGGGCTTGCTAGTTGCTGGCTTTGGTTTTGCAGCTGGTTTTGGTTTAGCTTGTTGTGCAAATACACCACCTGTTAAAGCAGCTAATAATAATGTTCCAATAATTTTTTTCATGTTAAAATGGTGTTATTGTATTGATTGAATAGACAAATATATATGATATGAAGTAGGCTACAAAAAACGAATATTTTTTTTACTATTTCGAGTTATTTTAACTACTCCACACTAATTAATTCGATATCAAAAACAATTGAAGTGTATGGTTCAATAATATTTGATCCACTTGATCCGTATGCCAAATCTGGAGGAATAATTAATTTGTATCGTGCACCTTCGCGCATTAATAAAATGCCTTCATTCCATCCTCTTATTACTTCTTTACTACCCAATGTAAAAGTATATCCTTGCATATTACTTTCAAATACTTTTCCGTTCATAAAATAACCACGATATTTTACAGTAACCTTACTACCATTGATGGCTTGCTTGCCAGTACCTACGGCTGAAACTAAATAATGTAAACCAGTATTTGTTGATTTTACACGTTGGTACATCGATACATATTTTACAAAATTTATAGAATCTTCGCGTGATTCTTCCTGCGCTTTTTGGTGTTGTTTATCTATAAATTCTGCTTCATTCATTATGTCGTAAACCTTAATAAAAAAACTTAAACTATCAGTTGGTTTTAAGTAAGGCGGCAAAAAGGTATTGATGGTATGTTTATAAAACGAGTCGGCCATAATTACAATAGTAACACGGTCGCCTTTTTTCATTTGTTTAAATATACCATTAAAACTAGGGTGCGATGCAGGAACAGTAACGGGTTGGTTTTGCGCAAAAGTTTCGGCCAATACAGAATCGTTGGATGCGATTGCCATTCGGTAATTGATATCCAGTAAATCGATATCTACAGTTTTGCGTTTGTTTAACGAATCGTTAACGGGTAATATTTGGTAAAACAAAACACCTGCCTTAGTTATTTCGGGTGCGTATTGTGCCTTAACATTGGCAAACACACTCAAACAAAATAGTACTAAAAACAGGTGTTTCATTTATATAAAAACTTTAATATTTAAGATTAGTTAACTTTAACCAATTCCATTTCAAATACTAAGCTGGTAAATGGCGGAATTGGTCCGTTGCCTCTATTGCCATAAGCAATTGTCCAAGGTATAACAGCTTTAAATTTATCGCCTTCTTTCATTAGTTGCAACATCTCGTCCCAACCTGGTATTACTTGTCCTAAACCTACTGGGAAAGTTATTCCTTCGGTTAAGTTTTCATCAAATACTTGTCCGTTTAATAAACTTCCTTTGTATAAAACTTTTACCGTGTCACCTTTTTTTGCAGCTTTTCCTTTACCAGCTTTTTCAACTACGTAATGTAGGCCACTTTCGGTTTTTTTAGCATTGGTTAAAGTCGAAATCATTTGAGTTAAAGCAATTGAATCTACAGCTTGCAAGTTAGCCATGTCTTCTCTTTCTTTTTTCATAATTTCTTCTTGGTTCATAATATCAACCACCTTAACAATAAACTTAATGTTATCGCCTTCGTTAATCCAAGCTGGACGGCTTTGACCAAAACTATTCATAAAGAATGTATCTGCATTAACTACCATTTCGGCACTATCACCAACACTTAATAATTCAAATACTTTGCGGAAATTAGGTTCAACAACAGGAATGTATACTGGGTTGTTTTTAGTAAAAGTTTCTACCAAAGTAGAGTCGCTTGATTCAACTGCTAATTTGTAGTTCATGTATAACACAGCATTGGTGTCGCCATCTATGGCTTTCCCATCTTTGTTATCAGTAATAATGCGGTATTTTAAACCACTTTCAATTGTTTTGTACTCGTTGCAAGCAACGGTAAATAAAGCCGCCATGGCAGCTATTAGGTATATTGACTTTTTCATCTTTTTTCTTTC
>JAGPCI010000110.1:5264-7788 GCA_018058165.1 Bacteroidia bacterium | reverse complement strand
ACCTGCTTAAACCAATAGAATTGCCTAGGCTAAAAGAAGCTATTGCAAGGGTAAAAAAGCAAATTATAGAAATAGACCACCAAGATATTTCGAATAGAAATTTAACAGAAAACGACCAAGTATTTATAAGAGATGGCGACAAATGTTGGTTTGTAAAATTAACTGATATTCGTATAATAGAAAGTGCTGGAAATTATGCTAAAATACATTTTGATAAATACCAACCATTAATACATAAAACCCTTAATGCACTAGATGAACGCTTAAGTAAAAGTATGTTTTTTAGGGCAAATAGGCAGCAAATAATAAACTTACAATACATTGATAAGATAGAACCATTTTTTAATGCTGGATTTTTAATTTATTTAAAAGATGGAACAAAAATAGAAGTAAGCCGCAGGCAAGCCGTTAAGTTTAAAGAAATGATGAGTTTATAATTCAATGGCTTAGCGTAACTATTAAGACTGGAAATGAAGAATAAAAAAAAATGGTAAATTAGCACCTTAAAATGGTTTACACAATTCGCCATTTATTGATTATTTTGCCTTTAAACCAAATGCGAGCGTATGATTATTAGAGCGACAAAAAAAGTATTATCTACCAATAAAATTAAACCCGAAGTTGTTGACGAAAAAGAAGTGAACACACTTAATGAGTGGTATGTAACACTTGTTTCATCAGGGTTTGCGGGTAAGTTGTTTTTAGTTTTTGTGCATAACAACAGTTTATTAACGGTAATTACCGAAGGAAAAAGTATTAAGCAAAATTTTAAAACATTTAAAACCCGATTAAATGATTTGCTTGTACGTTCATCATTTCCGGCAGCGCTAATTAGCCAACTTAATAATGCCGTTATAGAAATTGATGCAATTACCACCACAACAAATCGTGGCACCGTAGCTCGTATTAACCAAATTGTTGATCAAATTAAATGGCGCTGCCAAGCTGCTGAAACTTACCAAGACATTGATTTAATAGTTGAGGAAAATATATTGTTAACCAATGTATATGGTCATAAAAACACCATATATACTCCTGCAAGCTGGTGGAATAATTACATTTTGGGCAACGACCCTTTTGATAATTTTGATGATAAAAATGCAGTTATAAAACAAAGTAAATTAAATAGTGATGGCCTTACGCAGCAGGAAGAATGGCACATGGAAAACCAAATGCTTAAAATGGATTTGGAGCAACGTTTTGGAAAACCAATAGAGTTAAACAAAAGTGATGACATGCCTAAAATACCTGTGTTTATAGAAAATGAATTTTTAAAACACATGAGCAACTTTGAAACTCAATTTAAAGATGCAAAAGAAACCACATTATTTGAACTATTAGGTAAGCCAAAATTTAAGCCATTTGCTGCATTAAGTGAGGCAAAACTTAAGCAAGAAACCTCTCGTATTTTAAAATTATTAAGTAAAAATAATATTGAGATAGATTTTATAGCTTCCTACTCTGACGAAACGATTTACAATTTTTTAACTACAGAATTGATGGAAAAATCTGTTCCAGATATTTCTATTCCTGGTTTTATAACACACTTTATTTATGAGGAGTTTCACCCCAATCATCCCATATTAATTGAAGCAGCCATGCATTGGTTAACAGGTGTAATTTACAACCCCGATTTAAACGAGTATTTAATACAAGACCACCTACCAAAAGAAGATATTGTATTGAACAACGAAAAAATTAGCATTGATACTTTTAAGGAAACGATAAAAACTTTTCAATTAACAAGTAATAATTTAAATGTTTTAAACTTTAGTTTATCAAGTTTAAAAATTGACGACAAGATTGAAACTGCTTTTGCCAGCGGATTTATTGAGCTTAAAAATGAAATAAAAGGCAAACGTAGAATTAAGAAACCAATTACTGCTTTGTTTCGTAACACTGATGAATACTGGCTTTTGGATGAAGTAGTTTTTGAAGATTTAACCTAGTTTTTTCAGTTTGTAAATAATTTCCTCAAGTCCATTAATTTTTATTTCGTAAACCGTTTGTAGTTGCATGCCAAGTTTGCCTTGCGGAAATCCTTTGCGTGCAAACCATTCTAGATAACTTACAGGCAAATCGGCTAATAATTTACCAGCAAACCTTCCAAAAGGCATTTTAGTAAGTACCAAACTTTTTAGTATTTCGGGATCGGGTTGCTGCACAGTAAAATTAATTACGCTAAACGAATTCCTTCAGCTTCAATTTTAATTTTTCTATCTCGATATAAATTCCCTAAAGTCATTTTAAAGGTTTTTTTACTCATACCAAATATTCTATAAATATCATCTGGATTACTTTTATCATGATAAGGTAAATAACCATTGTGTTTGCGTAATTCACGCAATACCACATCACCTTCATCTTCTACACGCTGATAGCCAGGTTTGCCTATCATTATATCCAACTTATTGTCTTCTTTTATTTTTTTAACAAACCCTGTAAAAACATCACCTACAAACAAATCTTTAAATACTTCGTTGTAATGCAACAACCCAATGTGTTTTTGGTTTACTATAACTTG
>JAGPCI010000110.1:0-5164 GCA_018058165.1 Bacteroidia bacterium | reverse complement strand
AGTATGTATAAACTATAGCAATACATGATAATGTATCATAAAAAAGCCGTTAGTACCTAAGTAACCAACGGCTTTAACCAAACCTACCTATATATGAAAACTTATTACTATTGTGCTGCTTTGTTTAATAAGCTACTTTCAATTGCTTCTTTAAATGTTGCTTTTGGCAACGCGCCAGGCTGCATCATTGGTGTTCCATCCATTGGTATAAATAAAAACGAAGGAATGCTTTGTATACCAAATACTGCTGATAACTCTTGCTCCACTTCGGTATCTACTTTGTAAATAATTATTTTTCCGGCATACTCTTCTGCCAACTCTTCTAATATTGGTGCTACCATTTTGCAAGGGCCACACCAATCAGCGTAAAAATCAATTAGTGCAGGTAAGCTTCCTGCATATTTCCAATCCTTTTCAGTTTCGTAATTAAAAATTTTGCTTTTAAAATCGGCTGTAGTTAGTTTAATAGTGCTCATAGTTATTAAATATTATAACACAAAGGTACAAGGCAGTTTTATAATGGTTTGTAACGTTTGTTACAGAAGTAAAAAACTATCGAAATTAATAACATCAATTATCCAATTAAATAAGCGAGCCCCTTATTTACCGGCTCATACAAATCACTTATTTTATTATGAATACATATACTTTCGAACAAGTCTCTAACTTTTTTATAATCGTTATGTATTGGACAAGGATGAATTGCGGAACATTTTACAAAACCCAAACCGCACTGCGTAAAAACCTCTTTACCATCTATAGCTTCAACCACCATTAGTAATGGTTTTTCAATTTGTATAGCATCTATAAAAAAACCACCAGTAGGACCCTTAGCGCTATTAATTACATTTTCTTTAACTAAAGTTTGCAATAATTTTCCAACGGTATGCTCACTTGCACCAATAAATTCAGCAACTTCTTTAATTCCGGATTTCTGTTTGGATTCAAATTTTGAGGCAAGATATATTACAGCCTTAATGGCCGTTTTACAAGTTAAACTTAGCATTGTTATCTATTTAAAAATTGTTGTCCTTCATCTGAAATCAATTCACTACTCCATGCTGGTTCGAAGGTTAAATTTACATCAATTTTATTTTGGTTGAAGGCAAGTTGTAAAGCATTGCTTGCACCACTAGTAATTGCATCGCCCATTGGGCAAAACTGCGTAGTTAATGTCATGGTGCAACTTAATAAGTTATCCTCTTCATAAAAATTCAATTCATATATCAACCCAAGGTCTACTATATTTAAACCAATCTCTGGGTCGATTACATTTTTAAGTGCAGCCAATGCTATTGCACATTTTTCTTGATTATTGGTAACTACATGCATAATATTTAGGGGTTATGAAATATTAATTTAACAATATTAAAATTGTACAAAACTGCTGTAAGCAACAACAATACGGCACCAATATTTAGAATACTAATGTTGGCCAATAATATTCCGATAGCAAATACTAAAAAACCAACCAAATAAGCAATACCCATTGCATTAAAAATTTTGCTGCTAAATAAATCTTTGGGATTTGGAGTATTACCTAATCCTGAGCGGTGGTGGTATATTTTGTTCCACATTATAAATGGTAAAGTTTTAAAAGTCATACCTAAAATAATGGCAGTAATCCATCCAAAAAATATAATAAATCCATACGTTAAAACTAACCTATTATTGGGTTGATTATCGAACATCAACGCTACAATTACTGCTATTAAAACTATAATGGGCAAAAGTAGCATTACTACTGAAAGAAGGGAGAGTTTCATTTGCTCATCTACATGCTTACGAATACGCAATTTGTAGGCAGCAAAACAATAGTAAACAAACAGTATAATGGCTACCAAAATAATTAATACAGGAATAAAATTAAATGCATTTGCAAGTGGATTTAAAAACAGCCAAATAAACCCAAATAGTGAGGCGTTGATTAAAATAAAAATTAGCCAAAGTAATTTTGGGTTATTATATTTTGATATTAAAAACATAGGGATTAACCTTGATGCCACACCAATTATCAACAATAAAAACCAACCAATAATACCTGAGTGTGCATGTAAACTTAGGTAATGCAACGAGTCGAACGGTAAAATTATTCTAGTAAAATTATATACCTGTGCTAATCCCAACGACATTGTTAATAGCAACCAAAATGTAGCAGTAAAAACATAAATGGCATGTATACTTTCTATTTTACTATTAACCATACTAATTGCTAAATTTATGAGGTAAGAAATTATTCCCAACAAAACCAACCAACCGCCCAATTGCGAAGGCCAACCAAGTTTAAACTGATGCAGCCCATAAACTAAAAAAGGAATACCAAAACCAGCAAGCACAAACGAGGCATAACCTAGTAAATTGCTATGTAATTTAGATTCGATTAAAACAGGTACCAACTGATGACTAGCTCCTAAAATAATCATGGTGCCCCAGCCTAGTGCCAATGTATGTGTTATGGCCAAAATATGTGGATGAAAATAATGGCCCGTAAATGATGTTGTAGATGCAAAAAGTAAAATAGTAGCTACCAAAAAAGATAAGGCAGCATAAATATAAAATGGCACAACCACGTTATACGAAGTGTTTTTTACTAAAGATTGATTGTTACTAGCAGCAAACATATTAAGGTTTATAAATTAAAAGATATACTTCACCATCGGCAACTTCTTTTACACGGTATTCTAGTTTACGGGTGGCCAATTCTGGTAGTAAAAACACTGGAATTCTTTTATGTATTACATACAAGGCTTTATCAATTGGTAAGGCATCCAAAGCTTCTAAAATTGTTATCATTGGCAAAGGCATTTCTAATTGGCGCACATCAACTTCTACCAAATTATCTTTAAACTTCAAAAGTCTTTCATCCCAGCCATCATTGGTATTTGGTGTATCTATTTCGCCTATTTTAGTAGCATCGGTTTTATAAAAATAGGTATCTACTTGGTTATCGTTTATTGTTTCTGCATACGATTGAAAACCTTGTTTAGCTAACAAAGCTATAAGCGGTATTGGCTCAAAACTATTTATCAATTTTAATACCTGTCCTTGCTGTAAAGGCTTAACCGCTTTCATAATTAAACTCAATGGGTCTTTACCAGATTCTATTTCGCTTCGCACATCAAGAATAATGGTATTTTGAGTGGTGCTATTTTTAACAAAATCGGGTTTAATTATTGGTTTGATTTCTTCATCAATAGTTAATTCATTTTCAACAATAAAACCTAATGGAGCAAGCTTAATAAAAAAATCATTAACACTGCACCCACCTACTTTACTGGCCATGCCAATAGATGTACGAGCGGCCATTAGTTTGCGCAAAATTGGATTTCGGAGTTTATTAAACCTAGGCGAAATGCTAATAATAACTTCTAAAGCATCTGGGTGTTTAAGTAAGGTAGCTATTTTGGTATTACTATTTATTATTGTCATGGTATGTTTTAAAATGATGGCATAATTACCTACTGGGCTACCCAAAAATGATCATTCCATTTACTATCAAAATCTGTATCGCGTTTACTATGGTGTGCTTCGAGTGCTGCAAGTTTTTCAGCAGATAGCAGTTCTTGTAAATAATTAAATAAAGTTCTTTCCTCAAACCGAATGTGGTTTTCAAGCTTATCTGCAAATACATTTAATTGAATGATATCTGTTTTATCTGACTTAATATTTTCTATCAATCCGTAAATTTCTTCGTGGTCAAAATATGCTTGCTTACGCAATTTATCATCAGGTGCGAGTGCACTAAAAAGATCTCTTTCTTCCTCTTTAAAATGTTCGGTTAATTCTATTTCAAAACAAAACAACACGTAGTTACTAATTCTAGTTGGTGTTATATTTCTTTTTAAACCCTGCCTAATTTTCCAACAAAGTAATAACCCAAAATGATGCTCGCGTGAAAATTGTACCAATGCATTGCTACGTTTTATAGGTTTGGTTTTGATAATTTTTGATTTAGGATGAAGTGATAATTTTTCTACCAATTTTGAAGTTAAACTATCGGCATACATACCAAAAGCATTAACAATTACGCCCTTTTTTTGATGTACATCAGAAGCAATTGCATACACAATCATCTCATCACCTGGATCTGTTTGCCCTTCAAAACGATAAACCTCATCTATCCTAAAATCATTAGGCGAAAGTTTAAGCACATGTTGGTGGCAAACTAAACAATCCTCCCCTTCTTCAACTACAAAATCGTGCGTGTATCCACGTTTGGTTAAGTCGGCAATGGCTTCTGTTACAGTATCAAAATTTCGTGTATTCATAATATTGGGTTTAGTACATTTAATAAAATTTCAGCATTATTTACTAATATTTTGTGGCATGATAAGGTACCCAAATTACCGAATTATGATTGAACCTACCAATAATAAACACTCTCTAGCTGTATTGTTTAAAATAGCATGAATGGACTTTTGCGGAAAAACAAAAAACTCATTTGGTTTACCATCAAAATGATTACCATCAATTACAAAACTTGGTTCGCCATGAAGTATGTAAACATACTCCGTTTTATCTTGATGCACATGCTCGGGGTAAGCAGAAAACGGTGCAACCTTAACCAATTTTAAACTTCCATTTTGTAAAGCAATTAAATCTTTGCCAAAAAAGTTTTTTACTTTTCCTTCAGTCCATGCTAACTTATCAGGTATAACAATGTTGTTATTAAGTTCCATTAGTTTTTTCCAATTAGTATGGCCTTTTTAAATAAAATATTATTTTCTAAATGAATATGTAAATGTAAGTCGTTTTCAAACTCATCTAACATTTTAAACAATAAAGCATACGAAGCACACGAATCGCTTGGCAGGGTATAATTATTAGATAAATCTCTCATCTCGGCCATACTTTTGCCTACTATCTCATGTTCGTTTTCTAACAATTTTATATTTTTTTCTAGTTCACGGGTATCAATTTTTTGTCCGTTTTTATGAGCTAACACCAACTGCTTAACGGCAGGGAAAAGCACTTCTTCTTCGGTTACCATATGGCTTGTTAGTTCTGCATTTACTTCATCAACAAGAGTTTTTATTTTATGTAATTCTGGATGTTGCGAACCGTGTACTTCAGCTACTTTTTTAGCATAAGCAACAAGATCGGGTAAGTTTTTTCTAACATAAGTATGGTGTGTATTTAAAATATAATCTGCTAAAAAATCTAA
>JAGPCI010000109.1 GCA_018058165.1 Bacteroidia bacterium | reverse complement strand
GCAACAAATGTACCCTCTTCTTCTGCTTTATGTGCAAGCATTGCGCCTTTAACCACATCGCCAATAGCATAAATACCTTTAACAGTAGTTTCTAAATGTGTATCCGTTTCAATTCTTCCACGCTCATCTGTTTTTAAACCTGCGTTTTCTAAACCCAATCCATCAGTATATGGTTTGCGGCCAACACTCACTAAACAATAGTCGCCTTTAAAATCTACCATTTCGCCTTTTTCGTTTTCGGCAGTTACGGTAACCTCTTTGCCTTTTGCTGTAGCCGATTTTACTTTATGGTTAAAGTTAAACTCAAAACCTTGCTTACGCAATACACGTTGTAACTCCTTACCCAATGCACCATCCATTGTAGGAATAATACTTCCTGAATACTCAACAACTGTAACTTTAGCGCCTAAACGTGCGTATACCGAACCTAACTCTAAACCAATAACTCCGCCACCAATTACAATTAAATGTTTTGGTACTTCAGTCATGTTTAATGCCTCAGTACTGGTAATAATTCTCTTTTTATCAATATCAACACCCGGTAAGCTTGATGGCTTTGAACCTGTGGCAATAATGGTTTTATCTGTTTCGATGGTTAATTCTTTTTCGCCAGAAATTTTGATAGTGTTTTTGTTAACAAAAGAACCGATGCCTTTAAATACATCAATCTTGTTTTTTTTCATCAAATAATCAATACCATCGCAAGTTTGTTTTACAACGCCATTTTTGCGTTCAATCATCTGCTTAATATTAACCTGCACTTCCCCTTTAATATCTACACCATGTGCAGTAAAATTAGTTACCGCATTATGGTAATGTTCAGACGAGTCTAACAATGCCTTTGAAGGAATACAACCTACATTTAAGCATGTACCACCAAGCGTATTATACTTTTCGATGATGGCAGTTTTTAAACCTAATTGAGCGCAACGAATTGCAGCAACATAGCCTCCAGGGCCCGAACCAATAATGGTTACATCGTATTTCATAAAATTAATATTTTAAAGCGGTGCGAATATACACAAGTTACGTTAAGCATCCCAGATTTATATCAGGTTTGTTACTTAATTACATCATTCTGTTATATACTTTTCGCCAGCATTAATTGCTACTGGCAAATGATTTTGTTTTGGTGGAATTGGGCAACTATATTCTTCGTTGTAGGCACAATATGGATTATATGCTAAATTAAAATCAACCCAAATTTTACCACTTTTTAATGAGGTAGTGATATCCAAATATCTACCACCACCATACGTTGTGTTACCACTGGTTAAATCTGTAAATGGAATAAATAAGTCAACAGAATCGCCTGTTTCACCCAAGCGCAAATAACTCATTAATTGCATATTTTTACCATCAATTTGAAATGATAAAGTGCCAGCTTCGGTATAATCGTAGGTTTGATTTAAGGTGTGCGGCATTTGCAAAACAGTTTTGTTATTGCTCGGAGTAAATGTAGCCAACACGCGGTAAATGGTACTCACTTCAAAATAAGGTAATCCTTTAAAAATGGTAAGTTTTGCTGCTGGTAATGGACTAGTTTTTACATCAAGAAATTTATAGGTAATTGCCGAACGATGTTGCATAATATATTGCTTATAGTCTGCATCAGTATTATTGCCGCACGACAACAAAAACATCAAACCAAAAACACTTAAAAAAAACTTAGCCATTGTTATTTTACATGCACCTCTTTAACCTGAAGTATATTTAAATCTGGCACACCCTCATGCACAAACACCAATAGTTTAGCATGTTTAGGATTAACTTTAATTTTATCGCTTACATTCATCGTGTATTTGTACTCTTTTTCGAACACACGACCGGGAACAAAACTAGTGGCAGTATCTTTAGCCACAGGATCGCCTTGAGCGAACGTAACAATATCACGTAATACGTGCATGTGCACATACTCGTTGTTGTATTTTGCATCTCCGGTTTGTGGATCATTGTATTCTTGCACATCAATAATACTGTCTTCTATTAACACAATAGAAAAATATTGTTTGTTACTTACCGCATTGGTATAGGTAAATTTTGTTTTTAATACACCTTCGTTTTTTGCATCATTAAAGGTAGATGTTAACTCGATATTTACGGGTGAAGTACCTTGCATTTGTTCTTGACACTTAACATACCAATCTGTTCTACCAATAAATCGTTCGGCTTGATCACTAAATTTATGTCTGTTAATAAACCCACGAGGCAAAGCACCTGGTATTCCGCATAATTCTATTATTTGTTTGGCATCATCAGTCCTAAAATCATATTTACTCTCGTGGCCAGCTTTTGTAATTGGTGATACAAAACTTGACAATGCCTCCAAATTTGGGTGCATTACGGTAGTAAATACTCTTTCAGGAAAAGCATCCATAATGCTTTTGGCAATAATTGCTGCATCAGGACAATTTACACATTTAACACCTGAAACATCTTCGAGTAAAACATTTTTAGGCTCGGCTGCAGGGGCAACAGAAAGCACGTAAGTTGTATCGTTTAACGATTTACTTTCTTCGTAATTAATTAAAGGTGGCACCTCTTCGCAGGCAACCATTGTTAATAAAATAACTGAACTTAATATAATACGTAATGACTTCATAATTTAAATTTTAAAAATTAGTTGATAGTGTAATACGTGCGCCACTAAATGCGGGTTCAACCCTACAAACACCACCCGTACAATTTACACCTGCTACTTGTTTTAACCAAGCTGCTGTAACACGAGTTGTTTTATAAGTATACGATGCGAAAAAGTTATAATAATGTACAAACTTAAAACTTTCGCCAGCAATAGGCTTATTTAATGCTCCGTATTGGGTATTTACCATATCGCTAACAGAAAAACTCCAATGTGGGGCAACATTAAACTCTACTAATAAATTAGCCAAATTACCTAAATCCTGTTTAGTGATTAAATATTGCCCTTCAATACGAATACTGCGTTGTGGTGTTAACTTATATGTAATTTCGCCAAAAGGAGTAAAAGCTTCAACAAAAGGAGCATTTGCTTTAAGTTCGAATGTGCTTTGGTTATAGCCAATAATTTGTACCCCGCCCATTACTTTAAGTTTAGTATTAACTTTATGGGTAACATCTATATAAAACTCTCTAAATAATTGGGTAGTTGTGTCCCACTTTAAAGCATCAACTCCTCTACCCAAATCAAAGCCAGAAAGTGCAGCAGTAGCAGCACCATTTACATTAATTTGCCATTTTTTATTGGGCTTAAAAGTCATTTCTATTTGCGCTGCATTTTCGCCTAACTCTTGCATTACGGCATTGTAACGTGCCAATAATCTGTATGTATTTTGACGGGTAAGTGCAGGTAAATAATTAATTAATGCACCATAAGAAGGCAAAGGATTAGTTTCTAAAGGAGATGTTCTGAACTGAAAATTATTTATCCTGCGGTATTGTGCACTAATACCAATTCCTTTTGTTGAGTACGAAAGTGAAGTATAATAAACATCGCCAGCAGCTTTAAACATACGTTGGTCTAAACCCATTAATGCTTCTGGTGTTTTTTTAGCATACTCAAAATAAAACCTGTATCTTTTATAACTTAAAGTAGTATATCCGTTATAGCCAAACACATTAAACTTAGGGTCGAATCTGTTTTCTAGTGGGTAACTATTTATTGTGGCTGCAATGTTATTCATGGTTACTTGGTCGATGGTTCTATTTACAAACGAAGCACCTAAATCTACTTTAAAATCATCAGAAACATTTAAGCGGTGTTCTGCATTTATTCCTTTAATAATAGGTGTGCGCCTATCAAACAAAAACTTTTGCTGCCCAGTAAAAGCTTTTATCTGTGTGTTTTCTGTTGGATTATAAATAACACGAGCCCCTAAAACAGAATAATCAATGCCAATATTACGGTCTTCGTAGGCCCTAAAAATTATGCCCGAACCAAATTGATCATAAAAATTACCAACGGTGATATTAAACTTCTCAATGTCCTTTGTTACTTGCCAAAACCCAATGCCCGATTGCGAATAAGCCTTAAATGGATCAAACAAAGGTGTGTTGTTAAACATATCATAACGAAGGCTAAAATTTAAACCACGGTATTTATAATTTAAAAACAACCAAGCATCAGCCGAAGAAAGTTCTTTTTCGTACTGCGTGGTATTTGCACCAATTGCACTATCCTTTACGTAACCTTGAAAATTAGATTGGAAATTACCTGAAAATTGCCCCTTTTCTTCGGGTACAACAGGTGTGGTTAAACTAGGCCCAGTAACCTGGGCAATAACTGATGTTGATATTACTGTTATTAATAAAGCAGTTGTAAAACTTTTTATCATATTACTTTTAAAATGGGGGCTAAAATAGCATTTTTTTTAGGTTTATAAACTGAATAGTGCGTTATAAAGATGATTTTTGTCTTTACTAAAAAACCAAAATAAGAATAATTGGCGCAACACAAATTGATTGTAGTATATTTGCATCGGTTCGGTAAATAAATATATTGCACCACTTACTGGGGCTGACCGGTTTTGACGGGGTGAGCATCTGGCAGGTAAGCACGTAGCGCATTGGGATGTTGGCGCTTTAAACTTAATGCTCAAAACTTTTATTTGGCGAAAATAACTTCGCTATGGCTGCTTAATCAGGAAGATTAAGCATTATGCCATTGTCTCGCAAGTGTTAGCTTAACCGCGTTTGCATCAGAGGCATCATTAGGAAAAGCTCTTTATCCAACCGCCTTTGTTGGTTAATTGAACATAATGGGATAAGAATTGTTTTGGTACGTTTTGCGACCTAAATAAATTACGAAAATTAACGCAGAACTAAACGTGTAGAAAGCTTGACCATTCCATTTCCGGACCAGGGTTCGAATCCCTGCAGCTCCACTAAAAATCCCTTTTTAAATTAATTTTTAAGAAGGGATTTTTTTTGATGTTTTAGTCAATAATTCAATTGCTTTGCCTTAATTCGTAGCTTTATCATTGCATTGTTATGACTCAATACGAAGATTTATTAACCCATATTTATAAAAACGGTACTTTTAAAAGCGACCGCACAGGTACAGGAACTAGGAGTTTATTTGGTGCACAAATTCGTTTTAATTTAGCCGAAGGTTTTCCGTTAATTACTACCAAAAAAGTTCATTTAAAATCAATAATACACGAGTTACTTTGGTTTATAAAAGGAGATACCAATACCAAATATCTTAAAGATAATGGCGTAAGTATTTGGGATGAATGGGCTTCGCCCGAAGGAGAACTTGGCCCAGTGTATGGCTACCAATGGCGCAGTTGGCCAGCGGCAAATGGCAAACACATCGACCAATTAAGTGAAGTAATAGAAACCATTAAAAAAAATCCAGATTCGCGCAGGATGATTGTGAGTGCTTGGAATGTGGGTGATTTATCCCAAATGGCTTTGATGCCTTGCCATGCGTTTTTTCAGTTTTATGTAGCCGATGGAAAATTAAGTTGCCAATTATACCAACGTAGTGCAGATATGTTTTTAGGCGTGCCATTTAATATTGCATCATACGCACTATTAACCCACATGATTGCGCAAGTTTGTAATTTACAGGTAGGCGATTTTATACATACTTTTGGTGATGCACACATTTATAGCAACCATTTTGAACAAGTAGAATTACAATTAAGTCGTGAGGCAAGGCCTTATCCTACCTTATCCATCAACCCAAATGTTACCAGCATATTTGATTTTGTGTTTGATGATTTTACGTTTAATAATTATAACCCACATCCACCTATTAAAGCCCCTGTTGCCATTTAATAACTGATAAAAAACAAACTTTATTTAACCATAAGTGTTTTACCATTTTTTAAATTTATAACATCCCAATTGTTTGAAAACATATACAGCGTTACATACATTTATTGAGCAAGAAATTGCAAAATTAACCTACACCGAACTGCCTCAAGAGTTATATAAACCCATTGAATATATTATGAATTTGGGAGGCAAAAGGTTACGCCCAGTGCTAACTTTAATGGCCAATGATATGTTTGGTGGTGAAATGCAACATGCTACTAAAGCTGCATTGGCAATGGAAATGTTTCATAATTTCACCTTGGTGCATGATGATATTATGGACAATGCGGATATAAGACGCGGACAACCAACTGTACATGTTAAATGGAATCAAACTATAGCAATTTTATCGGGCGATTTGATGATGATTAAGGCTACAGATTTATTATGCGAAACAGTTACAAACAATTTACGTGGGTTGATTTCGGTTTTTAATAAAACTGCTGCTGAAGTTTGTGAAGGCCAACAATGGGATATGAATTTTGAAAACCAAACCAATGTAACTGAGCAAGATTACCTTAAAATGATTACCCTAAAAACAGCAGTTTTGCTAGGTGGTAGTTTAAAAATTGGCGCAATGGTAGCTGGTGCTAGCAATGAAGATGCGCAACATTTATATGAGTTTGGAAAAAACATAGGAATTGCTTTTCAGTTGCAAGATGATATTTTGGATAGTTTTGGTGAAGGAGATAAAGTGGGTAAAAAAATTGGTGGTGATATTGCTGCTAACAAAAAAACCATCTTATTAATTGAAGCATTAAACAATGCAACCGGGGATGATAAAGACGAATTGTATTATTGGCTAGGTGCAAAAAGTGAAGAAAAAATTACTGCTGTGCTAAACCTATATAACAAATACAAAGTGCGCGACAAGGCCAATCAACTAAAGGAACAGCATTTGCAATTGGCATTTAAACATTTAAGTGAAGTTAATTTACCCGAACAAAAAACCATAATGCTAAAACAAACTGCCATTGACTTGATGGAAAGAATGAGTTAGTGAATTTTACTTGTTTGGAAAATCCATTTTTTACGCGTTTTAAATCTGTTGTTGAGATAGATTTAATTCCCAATAATTTTACAATGATTAAACTAGGTGAATCTCCACATCCACTTAGTTTATTGGCTGCCCAAGAACTTCAACATTATTTACAAACCCAAACAGAGTGGGCACATAATTTTGGTTTAAATAATGATTTAAACAGTGCAATTATTGGTAAAATGTTTGGTGTATTGGTAGTGCAAAATGCACAACAGGAAGTTGGATATTTAGCTGCTTTTTCGGGCAAACTTGCTGGCGGAAATCACCACTCAAAATTTGTCCCTCCGGTGTTTGATTTATTAACTGTAAGTAGTTTTTTAAGTGTTGGCATGAAAGAACTAAAGGCCAAAACAGATGCATTAAAAACACTCGAAATCAACCAATCAGAAAATTCAATTGCTATTATAAAATTTAAACAAAAACGCAAACAATTTTCAAACAATTTGCAGCAACAAATTTTCGATAATTATTCGTTCCTTAATCAGCAAGGAAATAGTAAAAACATTCGTGATATTTTTGATGACGCATCATACAAAAATCCACCAGCAGGAGCTGGAGAATGTGCTGGACCAAAACTATTACAATACGCATTTTTGCATCAACTAAAGCCATTGGCTTTAACTGAATTTTGGTGGGGTCAATCTCCTAAATCTGTTAACTGGAAACATGGCCATTTTTACCCTTGTTGCAAAGAAAAATGCGAACCTATTTTAGCGCACATGCTGCAAGGTTTGGTAAATAATTAGCTAAACCACCAAACTTCTATACCACAATACCATACATAATTTTACGACAAATTGGTGGTGGTATGCACGTTTGAATTCTTATACTCGCGGCAAATTTTACTAAATGTATAAGTTAACTAAATTATTTATTGGCACACTGCTAACATTAGCATCTACAAGTGTTTTTGCACAAATTGATTCGTTGGTTTTAAAAGAAGCTACCATTAAAAGTAATCGAATTGAAAT
>JAGPCI010000108.1 GCA_018058165.1 Bacteroidia bacterium | reverse complement strand
CCAGTAAAATCTTGGGTTAATTGGTTATTGTCGTAATTTAACAATGAGTTTGCAAAACTAAAGCCAGCACCTCTCGAATAATTAGACTGATAACCCAAACGAATAGAAATATTAGTTGTTGGCTGATAAGCAAAGTTACCTTGAACATTTGCACTATAAGATGCTACATTTTGGCGTTGGTCTACTTTAACCAAATCGCTTTTAGTTAAATACTCGCCAGTTGGCACAAAACCACCGGTAGCTGTTCTTGTTAAAGGATTAGCTTCGATACGAGCTTGAGCTGCATCACTTGCTCGGTATAAATCTACCGCGGGCAAACGACCATCTTTTGCATATACAGCACTTCCAGCAAATGAGAATCCTAATAATACTCTTTCTTTATCTTGTTTGCCTTTATTGGCAATTAAAATAGGACCAGAAATAAATCCTTGTAATTCGTTGTAGTGGGTATTATCACCAGTCCAACCATAAAATGGCGAGGCGGTGATGTATTCGAAGGCACGCATCCAGTTACGAGATGGCGCTTTTGTATTAATGGCGATAGCTCCTCCAGTAAAATCACCATACTGAGCAGGAGTACCACTTGTAATAACTTGTATTTGATCTATTGCATTTTGAGGAATATTTACACTTCCTGCTTGTACACGCACACCATCAATATAATATGCAGTTCCATCAGCACGGGCACCTCTAATTGAAGGAGTACCACCAGCTCTTGCATCAACACCTGCGAAGGTATTAGCAACCATGTTTGTATTACGCTGAGGTAATCGCATAATTTCTTCGGCAGTTTTAGTTCCGCCACCTTTTCCTTCGCGATCTACCAAAACTTTTTTGGCTTTAATAACTACTGTTTCTAACTCTTGACCGACAGAAGGCATTAAAGAAACATTTTGATAAGCATCTTGATCACTAATTACGCTAATACCGCTAATTGATTGACTTTGGTAGCCAATAAACGAAACTTCTAGCGTGTAATCTCCAGGTTGAAGTGGTTTAATAATAAACTCACCATCGTCATCCGACTTGACTTGAGCCTTAATAACCCCGTTAAGTTTTAACTGGATACTCGCATAATCAACTGGTTTCTTGGTTTTACTATCGATGATTTTACCACGAAGTCCGCCCAGCTGCGACTGCGCATTGGCCATAACACATAGGGCCATTAACGCAACTAAAAAACTGTATACCTTTTTCATTAATTAATAATTTTTCGGTTTATGAAATACCTACAAGTTGGTAAATTAAGGGAATTAGATTTAATTAATCAAAGCATCAACTATACTAAACACCTAACTTACTGACAAGGTTAAATTTATATCTTTTATTTTTTTTAACAACACCTCCGAAATCTTAAAATATGACTGATTTGTCCATCCAGCAACATGTGGCGTAAGCACCGTTTTGTCGCTTGATGCAATATAATTAAACCATATTTTCTCTTCATTGCTCATCGAATTTAACTTTTCGTTTTCTAACACATCAAGCCCAACCCCTTTAACTCGATTACTTTTTAACTCTTCAACTACATCTTGTGTATTTAACACCTCGCCTCGGCACATATTAAATAGCCAAATTTGTTTCACAAACTTTTGCAAATAATCACTATTTACCATGCCTTTGGTTTCGGTAGTTAATGGCACATGCAATGTAACCAAATCCGCTTTCTTAAAAACTTCATCCATGGTAGCTTCAGTTGCATATTGGTTGGAGTAATTTGTTAAATACTTATCGTATGCTAACACCTCTACATCAAAACCCGATAGTTTTTTGGCGACCGCTTTACCTGTATTACCAAAACCTATTATTGCAACCGTTTTACCATTTAATTCCTCCCCCCTATTTCCTTCTCTATCCCAAGTACCTTTCACAATCTCGTTGTTTCCTTTAGTTATTTTTGCCAGTATACTTAGCATCATACCTAAAGTGTGCTCGCCAACTGCATCTGCATTTGCTTCACCTGCATTAAAAACAACAATTTGTTTTTGTTTTGCCGCTACCTCATCAATGTTATCTAACCCAGCGCCAGCGCGGGCAATAAACTTTAACTTGTTAGCAGCAGTTAGTACTTCTTTATCAATATTAGTTTTAGTTCTCACAACTAAACCATCCATCTCTGTAATCAATTGTAAAAGATCTGCTCGGGTTGCCTTTGGACGATAAAATACTTCGTAATTTAATTCCGTTAAACCCTTAATAAGCATTTCATGAACATCATCAATTATTAAAACCTTAATTGTCATTTTTTGCTTACTTAATATATTAGTAATTGTTTTGTGATAAATGGTTGCATTAACCTTAAAATGTTATAGCGAAGTATACATCATTCGGCCAATAGTAAAGTAAATAGCCAAACCTAACAAATCGTTGGTTGTAGTGATAAACGGTCCAGTTGCAATAGCTGGATCTATCTTCATTTTATGCAAAACCATAGGAATAAATGTACCTAATACCGATGCGAAAATAATAACACTAAACAGCGCTACACTTACTGTTATACTTAAATCGAAGGAGTGCGCAAAAATTGCGTTGTAAGCAAATAAAAGTAACGAACAAATTAATCCGTTTATCAAAGCCACCCTAAGTTCTTTTAAAATTTTAGCAATAATATTTTGATTACCCAAAGTATCATTAGCTAAACCTTGCACAACAATTGCCGAAGATTGCACCCCAACATTGCCGCCCATTGCAGCAATTAATGGCATAAAAAAAGCCATTTCGGGATGAATTTTTAAAGTAGTTTCATAAATCTGTATAAACCTTGATGAGCCTATACCACCAATTAATCCAATAAGTAACCAAGGCAACCTAGCACGAGATAGTATCCACACTTTATCTGTAGCATCTACATTCTCTGTAATACCCGACATAAGCTGATAATCTTCGTTGGCTTCTTCTTTAATTACCTCTACAACATCATCAACTGTAATACGGCCCACCAATTGCCCAAGAGCATTTACCACAGGTAACACTACTAAATCATACTTATCAAATAAATTTGCAATGGCTTCACTATCTGTAGAAGTAGGGACCGAAATAACATTTTTATTAGATACATCTTGCAATATTGCATCTGCTTTAGATAAAATAAGATTTTTTAATGTTATCAAACCAACTAGTCGCTCGTACTTATCGGTAACATAAACTACGTAAATAGAATCTACGTTTTCTGATTCACGCCTAATTTCATCAATACATTGTTGCACCGTCCATTTACTACTTGCCCTAACAAGTTCTATAGCCATTAAGCTACCAGCAGTGTGTTCGTCATAACTCATTAACGAAAGTAAATTAGATGCAAATTCAATATCTGTTAAATACGAAACAACTTCTTCTTTATCTTTTGTTTTAAGGTCATTTAAAATATAAGCTGCATCATTACTATTCATGTGTTGCACAAACTTATCAGCTATATCTTTTGGTTTATAGGTTTCTAAAAACTTTGCACGTACATCGTCCTCTAGTTCAACCAAAACTTTTACGGCTTTTTCGGTATCAATACAAAATACTAATTGCCTAGCCTCGTCTGTGTCAAGCTTATCAATTAATTCTGCTATATCTTGAGGATAAATATGCTCAAGTTGCATTTCTAATTCATCAAGCAAATCGTGTGCTATAAGGCGTTTTATTTGCTTAATAAATCCTGCATCAATTATTGTTGTTTCCATGCTTAATAACCAAGTTAGTAAGTTCAATAAAATCGGTTACACTAAGTTGTTCTGCACGTTTATCAGAAAAACCACTGGGCTGCAAAATAGCATCTTCAACACCAAATTGCGAAATTGCGTTTCTTAATTTTTTTCTGCGTTGGTTAAATGCTGCCTTTACCACCCTAAATAACATTTTTTCATTTATTTCTGGTGCTACATCTTTTCTTATCATGCGCATTACACCCGATTTTACTTTAGGTGGTGGAATAAAAACATGTTCAGGAACAGTAAAAAGATACTCTAAATGATAGTAGGTTTGAGCCAACACACTTAATATACCATATTCCTTACCACCCGGACCAGCACAAATTCGCTCAGCAACTTCTTTTTGAAACATACCTGCCATTAATGGAACTTGGTCTCTATTTTCTAAAATTTTAAATACTATTTGGGTTGATATATTATAAGGGAAATTTCCAATTATGGCAAACTCATTTTTAAAGATATCAGGAAAATTAATGCGCAAAAAATCCCCTTGAATTAGGTTGTCTGATAGTTTTGGGAAGTTTTTCTTTAAAAAAACAATCGATTCGGCATCAACATCAATTGCATGCAAATCAATAGATTTTTGCAACAAGTATTTTGTTAAAACACCAGTGCCAGGACCTATCTCAAGCACAGTAGGTACGGTACATTTACTCATAAATGCCTCTACAATATCTAAAGCAATTTGCTCATCGTTTAAAAAATGTTGACCTAAATGTTTTTTGGCTTTTACTTGTTGATGCATCATATTGCAAATAGAACAAAATTTATGCATTTATCCTTCCTTATTTGCTTGTGAGTTTTTTTCATAGATTTGCTGTCACTGATATAATATAAAATGCAAACAACAATTCAATTAAAAACAAAGCCTAGTAATAATAAAAACGTACTTTATTTAGCAAGTAAAAACACTGATTGGAAATCGTTATCGTTTGATAAAAAAGAAATTGATTACATTAAGAAAAAAATTGCTGATAAAGATAATTTAATACTGGTAAATCAACTTACCAGATTAGCTTATATTCAACTAATTGAAGAGGTAGAAAACAATGATGAACCGCAGCAATTAGAAGCAATGCGTTTAGTAGGTAGTAAATTATGTTCAGCCTTAAATGCACATAAATATACCGATGTAGAAATATTAACCTTAGTTGAAAATGATGTTTTACTTCTGGCAATTGCCGAAGGATGTGCATTGAGCAATTACCAGTTTATTAAATACAAAAGCAAACAAGAAAAAAACACCCTAAAAGACATTACCATAGCATCAACCCAAATAAAAAAAACAGAAGTAAACGAGCTGAACATTATAGTTGAAGCCGTTTGTAAAGCACGTGATTTAGTTAACGAGCCCCAAAGTCATTTAAATGCAGTAGGGTTTGCAAACGAGATGAAACACATGGGAAAAAAGGCTTCGTTTAAAGTAGAAATACTAAATAAAAAACAAATAGAAGCACTAAAAATGGGTGGTTTATTGGCGGTAAATCAAGGTAGTCAAACACCTCCAACTTTTACCATAATGGAGCATAAACCCAAAAAGCCAATAAATAAAAAACCTATTGTTTTAGTGGGCAAAGGTGTGGTTTATGATACAGGAGGATTAAGCTTAAAACCTACAGCGGGCATGGATACCATGAAGTGTGATATGGCTGGTGGCGCATTAGTTGCTGCAGCGATGTTTGCAATTGCTAAGGCCGAATTAAATGTGCATGTTATTGCCCTTGTTCCCGCAACAGACAATCGTCCTGGAGAGAATGCTTATGTTCCCGGAGATGTTATTAAAATGTATGATGGACAAACCGTAGAAATGTTAAATGCAGATGCAGAAGGAAGAATGATTTTAGCTGATGCTTTAGCTTACGCAAAAAAATATAATCCAGAATTAGTGATGGATTTTGCAACATTAACTGGAGCTGCTGCTGCTGCAATTGGTGGTTATGGCATTGTTTGCATGGGCACAGCAGATGAGGCTACAAAACTTAACTTAAAGTTATGTGGTAACCAGGTGCACGAACGTTTAGTTGAATTTCCGTTTTGGGATGATTATGCCAAGTTAATTAAAAGTGATATTGCTGATATGAAAAATATTGGGGGACCAGTTGCAGGTGCTATAACAGCAGGTAAATTTTTAGAAAAATATATTGATTACCCTTGGATGCACTTTGATATTGCAGGACCCGCTTATGCAAGCACTGCAGATGGTTACAGGCCAAAAAATGGAACAGGTGTAGGTGTAAGATTGATGTTTGAATTTATAAAAGGACTAACCAAATAAAATAATGAGTAAACTACCTATAATAGGCATATCGATGGGCGATGTTAATGGCATTGGCCCTGAGATAATCATAAAAACATTATTAGATAATCGCATTAATGATTATTGTACACCATTAATTTATGGTTCGCCCAAAGTAATTTCGTTTTGGAAAAAAGCTTTAGGGTTGAATGATTTTAATTTAAACATTATAAAAAGTGCAGACCAAATACAGCATAAAAAATCAAATATTTTAGTTTGCTGGGAAGAGGAGATTGAAATAAAACCAGGCGAGGTAACTGCAATTGGTGGTGAGTATGCTTTTAAAAGTTTACAAGCCGCTACTAAAGATTTAACAGATGGTAAAATACATGCTTTAGTTACAGCCCCATTAAATAAACACAATGTAAACTCAGCAGCATTGCCATTTAGCGGCCATACAGAATACCTTGCTATGCAAGATGGTACTAAAGATTATTTGATGATGCTTGTTACTGAAAATCTAAAAGTAGGCTTGGTTACGGGGCATGTTCCATTAAAAGATGTGGCCTCGAAAATTACGGTTGAAGGTATTTTATCTAAACTAAAAACGATGCAAGAAAGCTTGCAAAAAGACTATAGTATTACAAAACCTAAAATTGCAGTATTAGGCCTTAACCCACACGCTGGAGATAATGGTTTATTAGGCAATGAAGATAAAGATATAATAGCAGTAGCATGTAAAAATGCGCAAGACAAGGGCTTATTAGCTTATGGTCCTTACCCTGCTGACGGATTTTTTGGTGCACATCAATACCAAAAATTTGATGCTGTTTTAGCAATGTATCATGATCAAGGTTTAATTCCTTTTAAGTTTTTAGGGTTTGAAAATGGTGTTAATTTTACAGCAGGATTAAGTTTTGTGCGCACAAGCCCCGACCATGGAACAGCTTATGATATAGCAGGTAAAAACATTGCAGATGAAAGAAGTTTTAGAAATGCATTATACACTGCCATTGATTTGGTAAGAACCAGGAATGAAAACTTTAAATTGAGTGAAAATTTCTTGTCGTATTCTCAACATCGTAAAGAGCGATTTAGAATTGATTTTTAGGAAATGACATAAAAAAAGCCAGCTTAATTAAAGCCGGCTTTTTTTTTATAAATCTGTTTTTTATTTTTTAGTAAACTTTTGTAAATCTTCTATTTTACCGTCAAACACATTAAAATCAACACCTCCACGAATCCCATTTACACGGCCTCTATCGCTATGTTGCCAAAAATGCCATCCTGATAATTTATCTTTTAAATCTGGTGTACGATAATGTGCAATCCACAAAGGATATTTTTTAAACTCAGGGCCAGTAAGCATGTGTTTATAAAAACCATAATTGGTATAAATAATTGGCACTACACCATAATGTTTTTCGGTTAACACCAACCAACGCTTTAAGTTCTTCTTTAAAACCTCACGACTTCCATTTCCATATACTTCAATATCTAAAACCGGTGCTAAATCGCCCTTTTCAAGTTTTGGAACTTGTTTGGTAAACAATTTAACTTGTTCGTCAGCGGTTAAATGTGGACGATAAAAATGGTATGCACCACGCAAAATCCCAGCATCCTTACACTCTTTCCAATTGGATTTAAAAAACTCGTCAACTACCGTTCTACCTTCACTCGCTTTAATAAAAGCGAATTGAATAGTAACATCATTATGTTTCATTTTGCTTACTGCATCCCAATCGATATTACGCTGATGACGAGACACATCTATGCCATGCAAGTCGTATTCACCTGGCAGGTCTATACCAAATGTAGGGTACGAAGGTGATGCTACTTTCTCGGCATTGGCTTTACCAATTACATTACCATTACTTAAAAGATAAACCCCAGAAATCCCTAGAGATAAAGTAAGCGCTGAGCCTAGTAT
>JAGPCI010000007.1 GCA_018058165.1 Bacteroidia bacterium | reverse complement strand
GTGCTGTTACATTTGTATTAGGAACTATGGTTAACGTGCCATTATACGGGAAGTTATTTAAAGTAATACTAACAGATTCACCCAAAGAAACGGTTGTTGATGTAACAGAAATAGAATTGGTGTTATACGAAAAAGGTAATACGTTGACCGTTGTAGTTAAGTTATTTATACATGTATCATTGCCAATAATGGTTCCAATAGTGACAGTGTAATCGGTTGAAACTGGAGGAAAAGCAAGTGGATTTGATATGTTTGGATTTGATAAATATTGAGCTGGCTGCCATATATAATAATTTCCTCCTGAAGCAGATAATTGAACGGTATCTTGGTCGCATAATAAAACGGTTGGACTTACAGTTAGCACAAAACCATTTAAATCTACAACTTGCTGACTAGTGTCTTTACAACCATTAGAATCACTTGCAATAAGTGAAACGGTATAAATGCCAGGAGAATTATAAAAATGTGATGTGTTTTGCTGTGCGCTAGTGTTAATGTCGCCAAAGTTCCAAAGCCAACTTACAGGGCTTGTATATGAGGAATCTGTAAACTGTACATTGTTGCCGCAAGGTGCTATTGTGTAATTAAAATCAGAAGTAATTTTTGGAAAAACAACCATGGATGTTGTGAGTGTTTTTATGCAAACATTTCCATACAAACTATTTTGTGTTATGGTTACAGTGTATATAGTATTTGCTGTTGTTGTGCAGGCCGGCAAATTTATCGTTGGATTTGAAAGCCCTGTTGTAGGTTGCCAACTATACGTGTTTCCACCATAAGCGTATAAATAAGCTGTTTCGCTATAACATTTTGTTTGAGGAGGAACTATTGTTACTGTGCTTACAGGAACAACGATTGTTTTGATAACAGTGTCTTTGCATCCAGAGGGTGTTTGAGAAATTAATTGAACTGTATATGTTCCTGAGACGTCAAATAAATAGGTTGGGTTTTGATTTGTAGAAAGAGTATATGATGAAAAAGCATCTGCGTAAGTCCAATTTGATGTTGCAGAACCAGGAGTTGTTTGATTTATAAAACTCATATTACTTGAGCAAGAATCAACATTTAAAGTAAAATCACTGACAGGTTTAGGACTCACTAAAACCTGTGTTGTTAAAGTGGTTGAACATAAATATCCTGGAGAAGTATTATTTATTTGTACCGTGTAAACAGTTGTGATAGTTGGATTAACTGTTGGGTTTGGAATTAAGCTGTTACTTACCGTTGAAGATGGTTGCCATGTGTAACTAGTTCCTCCCTGTGCTAAAAGAGAAGCGTTTAATCCTCCACAAATGGTTGCTGAAGTAACTGAATTAGTAAAATTATAAACACTTAATGTAGTAGTAGTTTTAGAAAGGCATCCATTTACAGATGTTACATTTAGTGCAATGGTATAAGTGCCATTAGCAGTATAAGTATGTGAAGGCGAAACCAAGGATGATGTTGGGCTGTTGTCTCCCCAATCCCAGGTATATACTCCCGCGCCAGAACTATTATTAGTTGTAGAGACCGTATTGCTGCAAGGAGAAGACGTAATACTAAAAACAGAAGCAGGTGCGGGATACACATTAATAACAACACTAGCCGTATCGTATAGGTTATTACAAATAGACGTTTTTACATATAGGTTGGCGGTATATGTTCCTACTGCTGTAAATGTTTTAATAGGATTAAAAATGGTTGATGTAGTATCGTTAGCGCCAAAGTCCCATAAATAAGCATGTCCAGGCGTACTATTATTTGTAAAGTTTACGGTTAAAGGAATACATCCCGAAATAGTATTTGTAGAAATACTTGCAATAGCAGAGTTTAACTGAAAATCAATTTTAAAAACACCATTATTGCAATTAGAAGATTGATTAGTATTTGAACCAAAGCTAGAGCTTGGCCAAGCTCCAGGCGAAACAGGAAAATCATCGTTTCCGTTACAGCCAGCGCATACCGATTGATAAATAATTCCTCGTTTATCAAATCTACTAGTGCCGCCATCTACATGCTCTCTGCTAAGAGAACCGCCAAAGTAACTTCCAAACAATATACTATTCATGTTTGGACCCAACACCATTAAATAAAAATTAAAGCCGTCTGTGGTTGTTTGAATAGCATTTGCAGTGAGTGGCATATTATTAGTAACGTTTCCAAAAATAATATTACCACCCCAGCCTGATAAATAGATATTACCAGCACAGTCAACAGAAAATGCCGAAGGAGAAATATTAAGCGTACCATTGCTGTTTCCAAAAACAGTGGAAGCTAATAAGGTATTTAACTGAGGGGTTAATTTTTGAATATATTGTTTGCTATTAGCGTTTGAGTAAACTCCTGTTGTAATGGGCATATTACCCAAAGATTGACCATATATATAAACATCTTGTTGCGTATCTAATTGCACAAAATAACTTTGATCATAATCTGTTGTGCCAATATATGTGGCGTGCATAATAGCAGAACCATTCTGTTTTATTTTGCAAATATAACCGTCACATTTTCCTCCGCCGTAAGTTGTTTTATAACTTCCTGTGGTTATAGGGAAGTCGGAACTACGCGTGCCGCCTGTTAAATAGATATTTAAAGTATCGTCCAAAGCCAATGCATAACCAGCATCGTTATCACTTCCTCCAATAAAAGTACTAAACACCAGTCCGCTAAGCGTTGGATTAAATTTTACCAGCACTGCATCTTGTCGGCCGCCTAATGCATTATCAATAGCATTTAGGGTAGGAAAATCAGAAGATTTTGTACTACTATAAATATAAATATTGTCTAAAGTATCAATTTGAATTTCACCTCTAAACTGATCTCCGTAATTATATTGTAATGAATCTGGCGGGTATTCGGTAATTGGTCCGTAAGGCGTATTGTAAGTTGCAATTACATTATTATAATTTACCCCGTCGTTTTCGCTACCACCAATATATGTGGAAGCCAAGAGTGTGTTGCCCGTGCTATTAAATTTTGCTACATAAATATCGGTTCCATTAGTAAAGTTAGTCCCATTAAACACAAAATTAATAGCGGTTCCACCATTAAAGGTATTGTCGTAGCAGCCAACCGTTGTTGGGAAATCAGTAGCGCTGGTGGCACCATATAAGCACAAGTTGTCGTTTTTATCTACAATTAAACTGGTTACTATTTCGCTAGCGGTTGCTCCTCCTATGTAGGTAGAGTATTTTAAAAATGCACCGGCAGAATCATATTTTGTAATCACCACATCCGTAAAACCGTTAGAGGCGCTTCCGTTGTAGGTTACATCATAAGCTCCTAAGGTTGTTGGATAACCAATATTAAAAGCAGTTCCTCCAGTGTATAAACTTCCGCGTGAATCGTAAGTGGCCGTCATCCCAAAGTTATCAGCTGTAGAGCCACTTTGAGCTGCAAATACTAATAATGGATCTATAATTAATTCCTGACTATGATCGTAATCTTTTAATAATTTAAAAGAAACCGTATTGTCTTTTAAAACAAACTTGCTGGGAATTTCTATCGTATCTCCATTAATAACTTGAAACACATAAGGCTTTTGTTCTATAGATTCGCTAACAGAAGTACTCACATACAACTCGTTGTTTTTTAGTTTAATACTGTTAATACCCGAGTAATGAATTTTTATATCACTTGGATTACCAGTAGGTTTTACAATAAAATTATATTTAATAGATTGACTGCCGCCCGAGTAAATCGCATCAATGTTGTGGTATAAATTATTAACCGAAATGGTCTTGTACTGACGAACATTTGTTGCCCAAGAAGAAGATTGTTTTCCAATAAAGAAATTGGCATAATCCTCCGTCATTTCTTTTGATACAACTGTTGGGCTAATATTAGAACCTATAAAATCAATGGTATAAGCATGAAACTTTAGATTTGGCGATATAATTTTGCCCAAATGCCTTGCTCTGTAATTATCCTTATCATATAAGTGATAGGTCAACTTTCCACTTTTTTCAATAAATAAGGCTCCACCATCTAATTGAGCTCGGTGGGTAATGTTAGAATTCCATTGATTTTTGTTTTCAGTAAACTGAATGTGTGATTGCGCATGAACGGGAGGTGTTTTTACCCTTTGTGAAAAACCACAAAAGCCAAAAGCGATAAGAATAACTATAAGATAAAGTTTATTCATTATAGTAAATATAATAAAAAAACCCTGATTGAAAAATCAGGGTTTTAATAAATTAAAGAAATCTATTTATTATCTTAAAGTGCCGTTTTTGTCAGCCTCTTTGTTTTGTTTCATCATTTGACGTACTTGGTAAGCTAATAAAAATGCGATTATTGACCATAAAATAATGTTTGGGCCATGTCCTAATGCTTTCATTCCTCTAAAAATCATTTGAGAAAAATCGCCAATACCATAAAAAACATCAGTCATTGTAACCATTAAAGTAATCATTAAAGAAGCCATATTAATCTAATTTTAGTAAGTTTACAGCACAAAAATAGAATTTTTTCTTAAAAAAAACGATTTTCTACAAAAAATGATTGTTGGACCTTTAAAAAGTAATGTTCAAGCGGCTATAATTATACTGCTGTTGCTTTGTATTGGCGCTTGGTTAGGCACTTTTAGCTATATACACATTAGTACCGAGCAGATTAATTATAAAGAGCATATTTTGTATTCTTTCTTTTTTGGAGCTGGTTTTTCATTTATTGTAAACCAAATCATCACTCTAATAGTTGTATTATTAGGAGCTCTGTTTGTTAATTTTTTGGTTATTGAGCAAGAAATCACCTCAAAAACCAATTATTTACCTGCCTTTTTCTATATTTTATTTTCCTTTTCTGCTACAACTAAAAGTGCGGTTGAACCAATTTTAGTGGCCAATTTATTTGTCATACCTGCGCTATATTTCTTAATCAACAGTTACCGAAAGGATTATGCCTTAATGGACGTTTTTAAATCGGGCATTTTTATGGGATTAGCGTCTTTTTTCTGTATACACTATATCTCTGCATTTCCATTAATGTTTATTGCCTTATTTATACTTCGCCCATTTAATTGGAGAGAGTGGAGTATTATGTTTATTGGCCTTGTTACTCCATTATATATATATGTAAGCATTTGTTATTTAACCACTAATGATGCTTTTGTAGTATTTGAAATGATTAAGGAAGCAACTTCTAGTTTACAAAAACTAATTATTTCGGAATATTATTTAGCATTTATTTTAATGTCGGGTTTAACGTTAGTATTTGCACTGTTTCACTATTTTTCTAAGGGCTTTGGTGGAAAGGTAAAAACACAAAAAACAAAATATGTGTTATTATGGATGCTGTTGTTTTGTTTATTAATGGTGTTTTTTGAGCAAGTGTCCGACATGATTTTGCTGCCATGCATTATTCCTTTAAGTATATTTATTGGAGACTACCTGTCAGAATTAAAACAATTAAAAATTGCCAATACCATCATGGTTCTTTTTATCGGAAGTTTTTCGCTCATTTATTTACATGCGATTGGTGTTATATAGGTAATCCTTGATTATATTTTCCTCAAAATATAATTATATACCACATTTAAGGTATGCAGAAAAAGCCTATAAAAACGTATTTTTATAGGCTTTACTTATGCAAACATTAGATACTTTAACCTTAGGCCAGTCAGCCACCATAAAAGAATTTACCGATGATTTTTTGTCGTTAAAATTTATTGAAATGGGCTGTTTGCCTGGTGAAAAAATTAAACTATGTAATATTGCTCCTTTTGGAGATCCTATTGCTATTGAGGTTTCGGGTTATGTATTAAGTTTAAGAAAGCAAGAAGCGGCAACCATTGTTGTAAAATTAAACCCAGAAAATACTGTTGAGTCCTGTGCCATCTAATTTGTCTCATATTTCTGTAGCTTTAGTTGGGAATCCAAATAGTGGAAAATCAACACTATTTAATTCGATGACCGGCTTGCATCAAAAAACAGGCAATTATGCAGGTGTTACGGTAGATAAACATTATGGCTCTTATAAACATAAGAATCAAGAATTTAAAGTTACAGATTTACCAGGAACCTATAGTTTATATCCAAAATCATTAGATGAAGAAGTTGCTTGCAGAGCGTTACTTAGCGTTGATGAAAAAATAGATGTTGTAGTTATTGTAGCAGATGCGTCTAATTTCAAACGCCATTTATTATTGGCCACTCAACTTATCGATTTAAAAATGCCGTGCGTGTTGGCTTTAAATATGATTGATGAGGCTGCAAAAAACAACACGGTTATTTATTATGAGGAGTTAGAGAAATTGATAGATATTCCTGTAATTCCTATCAATTCAAGAAGCAAGGAAGGAATTCAAGAGTTAAAAGAAGCCATTACAAGAGCAAAAATATCTGACACTGTTTTTTATAATTTCGAAAAACAAAAACAATTATTTCCACAGATTGATTCTTACCAAACACTCATTCAATTAGCATTAGACACAAAAAAAGAGCAGCCCCATGCAATAAAGGAATTCGAATTAAATGATAATCTTCATCGTTTTTCTAAAATAAATTACATGGTTGCTAAGTGTATTAAACAACCAGAAAAACTAAATAAAAATTTAACGCAGAAACTCGATACATTTTTTACTCATAAAATTTTTGGATTCGCTTTTTTCTTTTTAGTACTCTTTGTAATTTTTCAATTTATTTTTTATGTGGCAGAGTATCCTATGACATGGATAGAAGAAGGCTTCGCCTACTTAATGAACACAGTTGCTGTATCTTTGCCTAAAGGACAATTAAGCGATTTATTAGTTAACGGAGTTTTAGCTGGAATTAGCGGCATTGTTGTGTTTGTTCCACAAATTGCATTATTGTTTTTCTTTATTGCCATATTGGAAGATACGGGCTACATGGCACGCGCCAGTTTTATTTTAGATAAAGTGATGCGCAAATTTGGCTTAAATGGCAAATCAGTTATTCCCATGATTAGTAGCGTAGCATGTGCCGTTCCATCTATTATGAGTACGCGAACTATTACCAATTGGAAGGATAGAATGATTACCATTTTAGTAACTCCTTTAATTAGTTGTTCGGCTCGTTTGCCTGTATACACATTACTCATTAGTATGATGTTTGCCAAAGATAAATCGATAGGCATTTTAAATTATCAAGGATTGGTGTTAATGGGAATGTATCTGTTAGGTTTTGGTGCAGCGCTTTTAGCCGCTTTAATTTTAAAACACGTTTTAAAAACAACCGAAAAAAGCTACTTCATTATGGAGCTGCCAGTGTATCGTAAACCACAATGGCAAACAGTGGCGATGTTGGTTTTTGATAAGGTAAAAGTATTTTTATTTGATGCAGGTAAAATTATTTTAGCAATCTCTATTGTACTTTGGTTTTTAACGAGTCATGCGCCAGGTGATGCTTTTGAGAAATTAGAAAGCAACGCTGTTGCCGCTAATTTGCAAGAAGCGGATTTGAACGCTCAAAAATTGGAAGCATCTTATGCGGGAATTTTAGGAAAGAAAATGGAGCCTGTGATTAAACCACTTGGCTTTGATTGGAAGATTGGAATTGCCTTAATCACTTCTTTTGCAGCGCGTGAAGTTTTTGTAGGAACGATGGCTACGATTTATAGTAGTGGAGATTCTGAAAACACAGAAACATTGCGTGAAAAATTAATTGCTGAGAAAAATTTTGAAACACAATTGCCAGCCTACAGTAGCGCAGTGTGTTGGTCGTTGATGATATTTTATGTGTTTGCTATGCAGTGCATGAGCACACTAGCAACTACTTACAGAGAAACTAAACATTGGAAATGGCCGGCCATACAATTAGTTTTTATGACAGGTTTGGCTTATCTTTCTTCTTTATTAGTGTATAATATTTTGAATTAATACAGCATGAACTATCACCAATTGCTTCATCAAACAATTATTGCAGCTGTAAAAGCAGGCAAAGAAATTTTGGAAGTTTACGATACTAAATTTGACGTAGAGTATAAAGATGATAAATCGCCATTAACGCTTGCCGACAAAAAAGCAAGCGATAAAATCATTTCAGAATTAAAGCAATTTGATATTCCTGTGTTGAGTGAAGAAGGCGTTCATGATAGTTTTGAAAAAAGAAAAACCTGGTCAAAATTGTGGATTGTTGATCCCTTGGATGGCACTAAAGAATTTGTGAAACGTAATGGTGACTTTACTGTAAATATTGCATTAGTAGAAGACAACGCACCAACCTTAGGTGTTATTTTTTCGCCCGTATTTAAAGACATTTATTTTGCAGCAAAAGGTATTGGCTCATTTAAAATTGACAGAGAGTATTTTACTCCTTTGATAAATTCAATTGAAGATGTAAGTCTTGAAGCATTGTTGATTGCAGCGCAACAATTGCCGATTGTTTCTAACAGAACTAATTATGTAGTAGTGGCAAGTCGATCGCACATGAGTACCGAAACACATGAACGTATTGAAGCATTAAAACTGCAGCATAAAGAAGTAGAAATAGTAACAACAGGTAGCAGTATTAAAATGTGTTGGGTAGCCGAAGGTATTGCCGACGAGTACCCTCGCTTTGGTCCAACCATGGAGTGGGACACAGCAGCAGGGCAAGCCATTTTGCAAGAAGCAAAAGCTTCATTAATTGATTTCGAAACTAATGCTCCGATGAAATACAATCGCGAAAATTTGTTGAATAATTGGTTTATTGCAAAAAGATAACAATTAGTAGTCCCGCAGATCTCACAGATTATCGCGGATTTTATTTTCAATGTGACGAAGCAAAATAAACCACATAGACACATAGCAAAAATTGAAGATTGAGTAGGTTGATAGAAACAAGTTTTTACACATAGGCAACTATGTTAAAAGCAAAGCTTCTATGCCAATCTTTTTTACACAGAAAACTATGTTTCTATGTGGTTAAAAAACTACTCGGCATTATCAGTTAAATCTTTTGCAACTCACTCTCAATAATTTTACTAATCTCCTCTGCCCTAAATACGACCATTGCATGAGAACCATCTTTAACGGCATAATCTGCTTTTACATATTTGTGTAGCAGTAATCTATCGCTAGTACCATGAATATGAACATAGTTTTTTGGTAATTCTTTTCTATCCCAATTTACAATAATGTTTATGCAATTTTAAAAATAATTTTTGGTCATGCTATTAATCATTCCTAAATATTCAGGAATTAGGGCGCTTCCAAAACCAATAAACCAACGCCCCTCGTAAGCCATTTTACGATGTGTTTTTTCGGAAATCATTTTGTGAAGAGGGACATATTTAAAAAACTTTATAAACCAAGGTAGCTCAGCTCTATATTTCGAACTTGAAATTAGAAATATTTTTTTCGGGGAAATTATCGTTGAAAGTTCAGCACACAACATGCCGCCAAAAGATACGCCTAGTAAACAAAAAGGAAGACTAGTATCTATTTGCGGCAAAAACTTTTTCGCATACGATTGCATCGTATCGTTCTTTTCTGGGATTGGCCATTTCAACACAATGATTTCAACACCTTTAATGTGGAGGTTTTTATATAATTTTTCAGTAGTACCTAATCCAGGTATTGCGTAAATAACCATGAAACAAAGATACTAACTAAGTAAATAATACGTTATATATAAAGTAATAAGATGTTAAAATACTAAAACGGGTTAATAACTTTTTATGAGAGTAATACTTATGACATTATATTTGTTACTACTAAAAATATAAAGAAATGACTGTAGAAATGGCTTTAGAAAATATTACAACCGAAGTAAAAAACGAAGTGTTAGTTATTACAATTAACCGACCAGATAAATTAAATGCTTTAAATAAACAAACCATTGAAGAGCTTCACGAAACTTTTGTAGATGCTGAAAACAATAAAGACATTCGTGCTCTAATTATTACTGGCTCAGGTCAAAAAGCATTCGTAGCGGGTGCCGATATTGCAGAGTTTGCAAATTTTAGTGTAGAAGAAGGAAAACAACTAAGCTCTATAGGACACTTTAAAATATTTAATTTTATTGAAAACTATTCTAAACCCGTTATTGCTGCCGTTAATGGTTTTGCTTTAGGCGGAGGATTAGAATTAGCAATGGCTTGCCATATTAGAGTGGCTAGCGCTAATGCCAAAATGGGCTTGCCAGAAGTTAGTTTAGGAGTTATTCCTGGTTACGGTGGAACTCAACGTTTAGCGCAATTAGTCGGTAAAGGCAAAGCTTTCGAAATGATTGTTACAGCCGATATGATTAATGCAGAAGATGCTTACAAATGGGGATTAGTAAATTACGTAACAACACAAGAAGAATTATTAAATAAATGTTTTGAGATTACTTCAAAAATTATTTCAAAATCACCGATTGCAGTAAAAACAGCTATTAAGGTAATTAACGCGGGTTACAACAATAAACAAAACGGGTACGAAGTAGAGATTGAAGAGTTTGGAAAAAGTTTTGGTAGCGGAGATTTTAAAGAAGGTGTTTCTGCATTTTTAGAAAAACGTAAAGCTAATTTTCCCGGTAATTAATCTTTTGTCAGTCCGAGATGTCACGCTGAGCGTAGTCGAAGCGGTAGTTGAGAACAATATGAAATCATGAGTGTAACACGCCCTTTTAATTTTAGAAAATGGATAGATGACAATCGTCATTTATTAAAGCCACCAGTAAACAATAAAGTGGTATATAAAGATGCTGAATTTATTGTGATGGTTGTTGGTGGGCCAAATTCTCGTAAAGATTATCACTACAACGAAAGCGAAGAGTTTTTTTATCAGCTTGAAGGCGACATCAAAGTTACCATTCAAGAAGATGGCAAAGCCGTGGAGGTTGATATTAAAGAAGGGGATATTTTTTTATTACCACCAAAAGTTCCCCACAATCCTATTCGATTTAAAAACACCATTGGTTTAGTAATGGAACGAAAAAGACGTGAAGGAGAAATGGATGGTTTGATGTGGTTTTGTGAAAAATGCAACACTAAATTATACGAAGAAAAATTCGTTTTAAACGATATTGCCTCTCAATTTCAAGGTGTTTTCGAAAAATTTTATAATTCAAAAGACTTAAAAACCTGCAAGTCATGTGGTTATGAAATGGTGCCCCCACCAGTCATTTCTTAACCGTTTTAGGCAAAAAACTTCGTAGAAGTGCAGTTTTGATGAGTAAATGAGTCGTTTTTCATCTGATTATACCATAACTTTACGGTATTAATTAGTTAACAATGAAAAAACAATATTTAGTATTAAGTATATTCTGTACTTTTTTAGTATTTCTTACTTCTATTTCTTATGCACAATTAGCAGATGGCTTTGACGTAAAGGCTGCATATCAGCAAGCAAAGAATAAAGGAATCAGTAAATCTGATGTAGAAGGTTATGTAAGATTTTTACATAATGATTATTTATCTCATAAGAATGGAGGACACGCTGCTTCTCATGGCAAAAACTCTGGAGTGTTTGATGCTGGAACCATTTATTTAAATGGAAACAATCCTCTAGCAAAGCCATTTATTCCTAATTCTCCGCAAAATGCCTATTGCCCAAATGCAGGTTTCGAGCAAGGAACCTTTGCTAACTGGACTGGAAGTTACGGAACAGTTTCTACAGGTGCTACTACAGCATTGTTTCCTACTTATGTTCAAACAGCAGCAGGTATTTTAAATGGAGCAGGTAATAATGCGCCTTTGGCAAACACATTGAACTATCATACTATTATGACTACTCCTCCAACAAATAGTGTGTATCCTAATTGTGTAGGTTGGGACTCAATTGCTTGTAAAGTTGTTGGTACTCAAACAGTTTCTGAAATACCAGTAGTAAATCCAAATGGTGGACCTGCTTCCGTTCGATTAAATGGAGCTAGCGCTAACTATAGAGCAAGTAAATTAACGTACAACATGGCGTTAAACCCTAATAATAAAAACTTTAGTATTTCTTACGCTTTAGTATTAGATAATGGTGGACACCTTGCTTATGAGCAACCTTATTTTTCGGTTAGAGTAACTGATCAAAACGGAAACTTAGTACCAGGCTGTTCAACATATACTGTAACTTGTAATGCAGCCTTAACTGATCCAACATCTCCTTTATACGATCCAACTTGGACAGATGCAGTTGTTGGATGGGGAAGTGTTATGTATAGAAAATGGACATCTTACGCTTTCGACTTTTCTAACTATCCAGCAATTACTTCTGTAAATGTGGAATTTTATGTTGGAGGTTGTTCTCAAGGCGGACATTATGGTTATGCTTATGTAGATGCTGAATGTAGTCAAGGTGGAGCAGTGGCAAGTTTTTGTGCAAACGATAATCAAGCAGTATTAACAGCGCCATCAGGATATACAACGTATCAGTGGATAGGACCAGGTGGACCAATTACTGTACCTAATGGGGGAAATGCTCCAACAGCTACAATTACACCAGTTAGTGCTGGTCAAGTATTTACTTGTAACGTAACAGCACCAAATGGTTGTGCGAGTTCGTTTCAAACAACGGTTGCTATTTCAAGTGTGAGTATTACAGGCGTTGGATCTACACCATCATGTCTTAATGGAAATAGTGGAACAACAAACGTTACAGCTACAGGAAGTAGTTCAGGATACAATTATCAATGGGTCAATAGTTTAGGGGCAACCGTCTCCACGGCACAAACGGCCACAGGTTTAGCACCGGGTATATACACAGTGAACGTTAGTGCTATTTTATGTGGTTTAGCTTCAACTACGGTGCAGGTAGGTATTACAGCTCCAGCCTTTTATTCATTACCCGCCCCATATTGTGGCTCGGTGGCATGGATAACCAACGCTGGCGGATCAAATTATAAATGGTACACTGCCTCTCCTTTAGCTTTAATTGCTGGTGCTACGAGTTCTTCTTTAACCATTAACTCTCCAGTAAATGGTGCCCAGTATTTCTTGGTATTTAATACTGCTAGTGGATGTAAAGATTCAATTAAATATACATTAACACAATCACCTGGCGGAAGTATATATGCTAGTAATATAAAAAGTATTTGCCCAGGTAATAACAACTCTTACGCAGTCATTAATTTACAAACAGGTGCTCCTCCTGTGTATAGTTATACTGTAACTGGTCCTAGTGGATATAACTCTGTTTTAAACAATACAACTTTAGTAAAAGATAGCGTTGTTGGTTTATCTATTGGTACATATAGTGCAACTGTATTTGATGGACAATGTATTTATAATACCACATTTACAGTAAGTCCATTTGTATATACATATACATTAACACCACAAAACACAAGTATTTGTAATGCAGGTAGCACAACCTTAACAGTTGATTTTGGTAATGTTACCCCTAGTGCCTGCGGTTTATCAACTACGGGAGGTTGTACAACACCTAACTTAATTACAGTTGGTACTGGAGCTGGACTTAATCCTAGCAATAGTTGGCCAAGTATTTATGGTAACTGGTATAAAAACGCTAGACATCAATTATTGTATACTGCTGCTGAGTTATTGGCAGCGGGTATTTTGCCAGGAAAAATTTCTTCATTAGCGTTTAATATCAATTCAATTCCTGCAGGTTATATTGGAACTTTACCAGGTGTAACCATTTCATTAAAATGTACTTCATTAAATGTTCTTACAAGTACATTTGATAATACAGGTTTAGTGCAAGTTTATAATGCAACAAACTATACGCCAATTGTAGGTTGGAATACACATGCATTTACAACTGCCTATGAGTGGGATGGTGTTTCAAATTTATTAGTAGATGTGTGTTATAATTATGTTTCAAGTAGTAAATATACATCCAATCCTTTTAATACATTAACTAATACGGGTACTGTTAAATGTATCTATGCATATAGCGATTCATCTCCAATGTGTTTAACGACAAATTTTGCTACAACAAGTTTAGATCGTCCAAATATTAGATTCCAAAACTGTGGTGGTTCTAATCCAGCAGCGTTTACTTATTCTTGGACTCCAACCATTGGACTAAATCCTACTAATACATATACTACAATTGCTAACCCAACTATTAGTACTGTATACACAGTGCAAGTAAACCCTATCGGACAAACTAACTGTATGCAAGCGCAGTCATCAACAATAACTGTTACAAGTGCGGTTGCACCAACAATCACACCTGTTTCTGCATTATGTACTAATGCAGCATCTGTTTCTTTATCTGCTACACCAGCAGGTGGAACTTGGAGCTTAACTCCATCAACATCTACAGTGGGTGTGTTTACACCATCGTTAGCAACTGTTGGAACAAACACAGTGACCTATTTATATGGTGGAGCAGGATGTTCACAAACTGCTACAACAACTATTGCAATTGAACAATTTGTGCCTGCAACTATTACAGGAACAATAAATCCTATTTGTTTACCTAGCAACACCGTGAATTTATTCACAGCATTAGGCACCTCTACGTTAGGCGCAGGGGTTTGGTCTGGTAATGGAGTTACAGGCACTATATTTAGTCCTACGGCAGCCGGAGTTGGAACTCATACATTAACGTATAGCACAAATTCGGTTCCTACAACATCTTTATGTCCTGCAACAGGTACAATTGCCGTTCAATTAAATTCGGCAGCGCAGCCAACTATTACAGCTGTAAACCCATTATGTACTAACGCGCCAACAGTAACATTAACGGTTGTTCCTACAGGTGGAACTTGGTCGGGAACTGGTATTACTCCAACTGGTGTATTTACTCCATCGTTAGCAGTTGTTGGAAATAATACGTATACGTATTCTGTAGGGGCATCAACTTGTGCGGCAGTTAATACAACAACAATTTCTGTAGAACAATTTGTACCATCAACAATTTCTGGATCTATCGCTGCTTTATGTATTACAAACCCAGCGGTTAACTTATCTACTGCATTATCAACGTCAACATTAGGAGTTGGTGTTTGGTCTGGAAACGGCGTTACTGGAACTACATTTGATCCAGCGGCAGCGGGAGCAGCGGTGCATACATTAACTTATAGTACAAACTCAACACCAACAGCATCACTTTGTCCTTCAGCTAGTACGATCGACGTGACAGTAAATTCACAAGCTCAACCAACGATTACAGCAGCTGGGCCGTACTGCGATAATTATGCAGCACAAAATATGACAGTAACTCCAACAGGAGGTGTATGGTCTGCGGTAACACCAGGTTCTATAGTTTCGGCAGGCGGAAGTTTTTCTCCAGTGTCTAGTATCGTTGGCAATAATACTTTATTATATACATTAACTAACGGTCCGTGTGTTAACACTGAAACCGTGGCAGTAACCGTTGTTCATTTTGTGCCAGCTACAATTACTAATACAGTTGGCCCTTACTGTATTTATGATGCAGGAGTTAATTTACAAACGATTACACAATTTGCAGGTGGTACTTGGACAGGTGCAGGTGTCACAGGAACAAACTTTGTTCCAGCTACAGCTGGTGCAGGAGTTCATGTAATGACATATAGTACTAATCCTTCACCTTTATTATATTGTGGAACAACAGAAACGATTTCAATTACTGTAAATCCAAAACCTGAAGCAAATGCATTCCCTAATGTTATCTCGGGATGTAACCCAGTAACAATAGATTATGCAACATCGTCTTATCCTACCGGAACAGCAATTTGGGATTTTGGTGATGGCACTGTAAGCGATACTGGATTAATTGTAACTCATACTTACACAACACCTGGAACTTATACAGCTACGTTATATTACACAGATAACATTGGTTGTAGAGACACAACTATAGCAACAAGTGCGATAACTTCTAATCCATTACCAATTGCTTCTTTTGATCCGTCGGTAACAGAAACAACAGTAGTTGATGGGCAAGTAGAATTCACAAATCAATCAACGGTATTAGGTGATAATACTTACGCTTGGGATATTGGTGGATTATACAATAGCGCTAATGTTAACGAATCATTCTTGTTTATTAACTCAGGAAATTTTGTAGTAACATTAATTGCTACAACTCCTGAAGGTTGTGTGGATGACACCTCGGTTGTGATAGTTGTTAATCCAGATGTAGTGTTATATGTACCAAACGCCTTTACACCTGGCGCTGACGCTCTAAATGATGAATTCCAAATATTCTTACCTCCTACAGGCGTAGATTTCTCAACGTTTAACTTGGTGATTTTTGATAGATGGGGTGAGCAAATTTATAAAACAACGGATGTAAATCAGTTTTGGAATGGGTCAAAAAATAACTCAGGTGAAACATTGAAACAAGACGTATACGTTTATAAAATAACATTTAAAGATGAAAAGAAAAAGAGTTACGAAAAAGTAGGGCATGTTACCTTACTTCGTAAATAATAAAACTTAAATTGTTTAAAAGCTCTGCAGAACTATTTGCAGAGCTTTTTTATTTTTACGTAAAATTATAACATGGCAGATTCAGTAAAATTTATACAAAGCATTAATGATGGTTATACAACCAAAGGAGATTTTATAGTATTAGGCGCTGCCTTGTTAGATGGTGTTCCTCAAAAAGAGGCACAAATTAAATTGCCATTAAAAACATTAAACCGTCACGGATTAATTGCTGGAGCAACAGGAACTGGTAAAACCGTAACGCTGCAAATTATTGCAGAAAACATGTGTGCGAAAGGCATCCCCGTGTTGATGATGGATTTAAAAGGAGATTTAAGTGGGATTGCAAAAGCAGGCGTGTCAAATCCAAAAATTGAAGAACGACACACCACTATTGGAATGCCATTTGTACCCAATGCAAGCAGCGTTGAGTTCTTAACCCTTTCCAAAGAAAACGGAGCAAAACTAAGAGCTACCGTAAGCGAGTTTGGACCCGTATTGTTTTCGAAAGTATTAGATTTAAATGACACACAAAGTGGTATTGTTGCTATTATCTTTAAATATGCCGACGATAAAAAATTACCGCTAGTTGATTTAAAAGATTTTAAGAGTTTATTAAATCATTTAACGAACGAAGGGAAAGAAGACATTCAAAAAAATTATGGTAACGTTTCGCCTGCATCGGTTGGAACTATTTTGAGAGCCATCATCGAGTTAGAATCGCAAGGAGCTGATGTGTTTTTTGGAGAACGTTCGTTTGAAGTAACTGATTTAGTTCGATTAGACGCATACGGCAGAGGTATCGCTTCTATTATTCGTTTAGTAGACATTCAAGATAAGCCAAAATTATTCTCCACGTTTATGTTGTGTTTATTGGCTGAGGTTTATCAAACGTTTCCTGAAGCAGGTGATGTTGAAAAACCTAAGTTGTGTATTTTTATTGACGAAGCGCATTTAATTTTTAAAGAAGCTTCTGATGCTTTATTAGATCAAATAGAATCGATTATTAAACTAATTAGAAGTAAAGGAGTGGGCATTTATTTCTGTACACAAAACCCTTATGATATTCCTGAAGCTGTATTATCGCAACTAGGGTTAAAAGTGCAGCATGCTTTAAGAGCTTTTACCGAAAAAGATAGAAAGGCGATAAAAAAAACAGCGGAGAACTATCCTATTTCCGAGTTTTATAAAACAGATGAACTGCTTACTAGTATTGGAATTGGCCAAGCCTTAATAACAGCACTTAACGAAAAAGGTATTCCAACACCATTAGCTGCAACACATTTGCGGGCGCCAATGAGTAGAATAGGCGTATTGACTTCTGACGAAATTGAGCAAATTGTTTCAGCTAGTAGCATTGCACCAAAATACAATGAAGTCATCGATAGAGAAAGTGCCTTCGAAATTTTAAATGCAAAATTAAAAGCTGCTGAAGAAGAGGATGCTTCCACAGACTCAACGCCTGAAAATAAGACCAAGAAAAAATCTGCTAAAGAAGAAAAATCTACCATCGAAAAAATTTCTGAAAACACCATGGTTCGTCAGGTTGGTAGAACGGTGATGAAAGAAGTTGCTCGCGGTTTATTAGGTGTTTTAGGATTAGGTGGTAAGAAGAAAAAAGGAAGTTGGTTTTAGAGAAAATTAAAAATTTCTCCAAAAGAAATTTTCTTATTTACTTACCTTTCCGTCAACTATAGTTATTTTACTGAACCATCCTATTTTGTAAACGCCAGTTGGTGCTGGTAAATTATTTAAAGTGGCAATTTCTCCAACATTAGGATTTTGATATTCTTGTTCAATGCGTAATTCGCCTTCCTTACAGTTGTAAACAAAAGTTGTGAATACCTTATCTTGTAAATCAAATTCGTTATTTGGAACTATTTTTTCAGGAATTTTTAGAGGATTATGATGAATGAACTCAATACTTTTTTCAAAATCAGATTTGATATTTGTGTTTAAAAAATTTGCCCATTCGGGATTTTCTTCCCCTCTTATATAGGCAAATAAAGCGAGCGCGTAGCCCCATTCCATTTGAGATAAGTATCCCGATTTGCTCCAGCCCCAAGAATCAAAATCCTTTTTTGTTTGAAAGGCAGTATTGGCATTAAAAATCCCCAACCCAAATATGATGACGATTAAATCCGTTAAGTCTTCGTTGTTTTCTTCAATTCTTTTTTCGCCAAGTAATTTTATATGAGCAATTTCGTGTGCTAACGTTGCCACAATCGAAACTGGATCAGTTACTTGTCTTTTCTCAAGAGCAATATGGTATTTATTATCTTCTTGTAATCCAAAATATAAACCTCCCGAATAATTTTCGGTTTCTACATTTTCCAAAAACAACCTGCTTCCAAAAACACCTCCAGCATCAAATTCTGTTCTACCTTCTTCGTAAATGTCAATCACAATATCATCTGGATTGACCTCCATTTGTTTGGCAACAATATTTAAGGTACTTATTACAGATGGCAGTTGCCCGTCATATGTTATAGGAAAATGCTCAGGCGTAGGGGTTAATAGATGGACGTTTTCTATTTTCTCTCTACCAAAGGAATCAATAAACCATATAAAGCAATTTTCTAACCACTCTCTGGTTTCAGCATTTACGGGGCACTCATTATCATCTAAAAACAAAGACATCTAAACCAACTATTAAAATTTGAGGTGATATAAAATATTAGTTTAAATGTAAAAACAAAAGCTCAATAGCCAACTTAAAACGAGGCTAAGTTTAACTTTTTGTTAAATTCTTTTTAATAGTACTTGTCAATATAAGTTATATATTAGGTTAGCAAAAAATAGCCTCCATGTCAACTTATCAAGCCATACTTATTGATTCAAACGCAGGATTTAATCGCGAATCGGGCAGTATTGAAGTAAAATCATTTTCGATTTTATTTACTAATGAAAACAAGTCGCACGAAATCACCTTTTCAAATTTGGAGATAACAGTTGGCGGAAACAATAAGGAGTTAGTGTTTTTTGCGGACAAAAGAAACTCCAACCTTTCTTTTTACACAAGCGATAAAAAGATATTGAAAGAACCTGCTATAAAAGATCATGCTGATTTTGCCTCTCAAATAAAAGTGGTGAAAAAAGCAAGACGTGGAATCGTTATTAGTCTTGGGATTATAGTAGCTATTTTTATTTCCATCATTGTTTCTTTGTTTTTTTTGAAAGATGTTTTGGTGGAAGGCTTAGCTAAAAAAGTACCTATTGACTGGGAGCAAAAAATGGGAGATAAATTATTTCAAACCATGACATTGCAATACGATTTTGTAGAAAACGATTCTTTGAAAAGTGAACTCATCAGAGTGGCTTCTCCACTCATTAAACAAATAGAAAAAGACGGCACTAAAATTGAATTTTATTTTATTAAAGATCCAACCATTAATGCCTTTGCATTGCCTGGCGGTAAAGTGGTTATTCAAACAGGTTTAATTGAAAACGCAAAATCTTGGGAAGAAGTGTTGGGTGTGGTAAGCCATGAACTAGCGCATGTTACTCGCCGTCATCATATACGTGGAGTGATTAATAATTTAGGACTGTATGTGATTATTTCATCCTTGGTTGGGGATATTACTGCCCTATCAGGAACACTTATTAATATGGGTGGCGATTTAGCTTCATTATCTAACAGTAGAGATTTTGAAACAGAAGCAGATGAAACAGGCTTAGATTATTTAATTGCGGCGGGTATTAATCCAGAAGGATTGATTTCTTTTTTTAAAACACTACAAGAAGAATATTCTAGTAAAAAAATAGAAGGCTATTTATCTTTTATGTCAACACATCCGGCTACCGAAGACAGAATTGAGCATCTTAAAAAAATCTTGAAAGATAAAAAAGTAAAAATTGAACCCATCAAAGACGATTTCAACCAGTATAAACTAATCATCCATAAATAATATGAACGTAAAAATAGAAGCAAAGCCAGCATTTGCCTACCTCGATGTAGAGTTAGCGCCAGGCGAAACAATTATTGCCGAAGCAGATGCGATGGCAACCATGTCGGCAGAGTTAGACATGACCGCTAAGTTTAGCGGAGGATTTTTTTCGGGACTACTAAAGAAATTTTTGGGAAGTGAAAGTATGTTTGTGAATCACTTCACAAATAACACAAACGCCCCATTAAAGCTAACCTTAGTTCAGGCAACCCCGGGCGATATGGAATGTAAAACCTTAAACAACGAATCGTATTGTTTAGAAGGTGGCGCTTACGTAGCTTGTGAACCAGGCGTAAAGCTTGGCTTACGTTGGGCAGGTTTTGGTTCCTTGATTGGGGGCGAAGGTTTGTTTAAGCTAGTTGTTAGCGGCACTGGCAAAGTATATTTTGGTGCTTACGGCGGTATTGTCGAAAAAGAAATTAAAGGCGAATATATTGTTGACTCAGGTCACTTGGTTGGCTACGAAAAGCACATGCAATTAAAACCAAAATTATCAAATGGCATCATTGGTAGTATTACTAGTGGCGAGGGTTTTGTGACAAAGGTTACTGGCAACGGAAAAATTTATTTACAAACAAGAAACCTATCGGGCTTAGCATCATGGGTTAATAGACATTTATAATTATGGAAAATACGATTCAAACATCAACTACAAGTCAGCTGGACGTTAAATTTCAATTACGACCAGGAGCAACAGCGGCAGAAATTACCCTGAAGCCAGGACAAAAAATAACAGCAGAAGGCGGTTCCATGATTGCAAAATCAACTGCTATTCAAATGACAACCAGCACGCAACAAAGAAAGTCGGGCGGAATCATGAAAGGATTAAAAAGATTAGTGTCGGGAGAGAATTTCTTTTTAAACCATTATGTGGCTCCAGCCGAAGGCGGAAAATTATGGTTAGGAACTACGCATATTGGCGATATGGAACTAAAAGAATTACACGGCGAAAATTTAATTATTCAAGGCGGTTCTTTTGTAGCATGTACCGAAAACGTTAGTATAGATGCAAGCTGGCAAGGTTTTAAAAATTTAGTATCTAAAGAAAATTTGTTTTGGGTAAAAGCATCTGGGCAAGGCACGGTGATTTTTAATTCATTTGGAGCTATTTATCAAATTCAAGTGAATGGCGAACATATTGTTGACACTGGCCATATTGTGGCTTTTGAAGAAACCTTAGCATTTAGCTTAACGAAGGCAGGAAAAAGCTGGATGAGTTCGATACTTGGCGGCGAAGGCTTAGTTTGCAAATTTAAAGGAAAGGGCATCGTTTGGGTGCAATCACATAATTCATCATCATTTGGTTCAGCACTTGGACCTAAACTTAAACCAAGATAATCATGGAAACAACAACTACAACAGAAGGTTTCGATTTTAAATTTGATTGCAAACCCGATTATGGTTTTTTAACCGTAAAAATTCCGAATGGAAAAAAATTAAAAGTAGAAGCAGCTGCTATGGCATCGATGGATACTAACTTAGAAATGAAAACTAAATTCAAAGGAGGCTTTAAACGTTTCTTATCTGGCGAATCTATTTTTATTAATGAGTTTACAGCAAAAAATGGCAATGCCGAAATTCAAATTGCACCAGCATCGCCGGGCGATATGGAACATGTGTATTTAAATAATCAAACTATTTATTTGCAAAACACTGCCTTTGTTGCTTCAGGCGATGAGGTGTTAGTAGAAACTAAATGGCAAGGATTTACTAAAGGTTTTTTCTCAGGCGAAAGTTTCTTTTTAATTAAATGCTCGGGCAAAGGCGATTTATGGTTTAACTCTTATGGCGGTATTATTCCTATTGATGTAGAAGGAGATTATGTAGTAGATACAGGGCACATTGTTGCCTTTACAGAAGGTTTAACCTACACCATTAATCGTATTGGTGGATACAAATCCTTATTCTTTTCGGGCGAAGGCTTAGTGTGTAACTTTAAAGGAAAGGGTAGAGTGTGGATTCAAACACGAAAAATTACTCCTTTTATCAGTTGGATTCATCCATTTAGACCAGTAAAAAACAAAAACTAAAAAAGAATAATATTTCTAAAAAAAGGTTGGAAGAACATTCCAGCCTTTTTTGTTTAATAGAAGTTATGTGAATTGCTTCAATTGATGCATACTGTGAAACTTCATGTAAGAGTAGCTAAAAACGAAGGTGTTCTATTTATTCGACTCTATTTGGTGAATGTTTCCCATTCGTATATTTTATCTTGAGCTGTTCGAGTATCGTCTGCATTTGGCATAAGTAATAAATACTTCTTCATATTCAGAATAGCTAAGTCATACTTTTCTGCAATGGCTGCTATCAAAGCATAATTGTAATAGCTATTAGGACTAGAAATTGCGTTTATAGCAATGGCCATATCATAATAGTGGATTGCTTCATCATAATACATTTTTTCAGCCATGGTATTGCCCTGAATAATCAATTTTCGCTGTTCCTCACTTACTTCTGGTTTTTCACTCATCGTTTGATATTTGGAAGCAAGTATTTTAAAATTTTCTAAATCCTTTAGATAATATCTTAAGGCATATTGGTGTTGCATAAAAAAAATGTAATCTGCCATTTCCTTCCCTCCACAAGTGATTAAATGTTCACCCATTTTAACGTAAGGTGTATAAAACCCGTTGTCGGATATTTTTACATAATAGATGATTTGTCTGTTTACAATATCTTGAAAACGGATGCAAATTGTATCATTTGAAGTCTTGACCTTATCAGCTGTGAAAAACATGTAATCATCCGTAACTTTTGGATTAGAAATCTTTTTGTAGGTAAGATTTGTTTTAAGATTTCTGTAAGCTGGCACTTTTGAAGCAAAATAATAATTTACATATTTCTTCAAAGCAAGAGTCAATTTTTCCTTTACCGTTTCCAAAGTGTATTGACTATTTGTTTTTATTGGTATGTAAGGATTATCTATATTTTCAGCATATCTAGCCTTTGCTGCATCACCAATCCTATTTATTTGATTTGCTATGTTTCCTGCTAGTTTTAGGACATCTCCAGATGGAATAGTCTGAGAATTTATTTTCGGAGTTATTAAGAATAGGGAACACGACAATAAGAAGTAATTTAAATATTTCACGCCATTATTTATTTTAAAAATTATCATCTATACAAAAGTATTAAAAAGTGGGTTATTTTTTATATAGCCACTAACGTTTTCGCGACTTGTTTTGTTTGGGGTTTGAAACTATGTCTACCGAAATGTTTAAATAAAGATACTATGTTTCTAGGCATTTGCAAAATGAAAATATGTTTCGCGGAGCGACCTTGAATTTGCAAATGCTTGTACTTCCGCCCGCATTAGGCAAAGGTGCTGTTAGTGGCTGCCTTTTTATTCTTGTCAGTCTATACCATAACCGATTTTCTTGTATTCGTCTGGCAGTCCTTTTAAAATTTGTCCTTTTTCATTTTCGTTTTTGTGTTTTCGTTTCAGATAATGCCCTCCATTTGTGGTGTCTGGAAAATATACATACTCAACGGTGTCAATATTAAAACCTCTCCATTTGTATTTGTATAGTGGTGCGCTATACCCATAACACATTCCTCTAACTATTTTTTCCTTTGTAGAGAATGTAGGATTTATAAACTCAAATTCTCTAGAGAAGTCGCCATTTGATTTTTGCAAGAAGACGTCATAGATGTCACGAGTACAGCAGCCAGACATAGGATACCAATGAAATAAATAATCTAGTTGGTTATCGCCATTCACATCTTGTATTGTATCACCTATGTATGCCAAAGGCGCCATATCCTTTGAGCAAACTTTTACAAGATCGTTACCATATAGCTTGTAAATTTCTGTGTTGAAACCGTATTGAAAAGTTCGCTTAATGATTAAATGCTTAATAGAAGATGATAAAATGTGCCCGTAAAGAATATTCAATGTATCTGACTCCAACGCGAAATTGTTTTTATCTTTTTGTTTGTTCGCAATCTGCATTGCCAACTCTAATGTCCGAACCATATTTATGCTGTCTGCGATGTCCTGCTTTCTTTCTTCTTCAATTTGTTGTGGTGTTTTCTTATAGAGTTCACCTGTCCTCGGCAAATGTTCAGTGTCGCTTTGAATTTTTGCAATAGAGTCGTTAGAAGAAGTTTGATCCGATTTTTTGTCTACAGAATTGCAAGCTGTCAGCCCGATTAGAAATAATATGGTCAATGTTTGTTCTTTCGTCATAAGGTTGCCACTAACCTTTAGACTTGCAGTCTAAATAATTAAGATATAAATTTAGTATAATAAATCAAATTAACCGAAGACAGGGCGACCAATGCGCTAACAAGATGAAAGGTCTATAAAACGATTCTGGACCCTGTCTTCTGGTTATGAAAGCCTCAGATAGATATTAAGGCAATGCGGCCTATTATTAAGGTTTCGAGACGTATCATAACCCGGTTAATTTAAAATGTAAATAAAAATATGAAAAAAGAAATTGAAAATCAAAAATCGTACATCGGTATAGATGTATCGAAACTCACCATTGATGTTTGTATAATAACAGCACAAGGAGAACAAGATTATCAGCAGTTTGAAAACACAGCAAAGGATTTTAAAAACATGGAGTTATGGTTAAATAAGAAGTCCTATTTCTGTTATCAAGAAGCGTTGTTTTGTATGGAGCACACAGGTCTTTATACAAGAGAGTTAGTGTCGTTTTTGCTACAACGTGAATCTAAAGTATGGATGGAGTCAGCTTTGCATTTAAAGCGAAGCATGGGCATGACAAGAGGTAAGAATGATAAAGTTGATTCATATCGTATTGCACGATATGCAATGACTAATAATGATAAAGCGGTGCTGTTAAAATTAAGTTCTGGCACATTATTAAAACTGAAAGATTTAATGGCAAATAGAGAACGATTATCTAAAAATTATCAATCCTTAAAAATTGCAACACAGGAGTTGGTAAGAGTAGATAAAAGTATTGGGAAAGAATTGATGAAACTTAATGACGCTGCTTTAAAAGGGATTCTAAAAAGTAAAGTTAAAGTAGAAAAGCGAATGTTGCAATTGATCAACGAAGATGAAGAATTAAAAACTTTATTTAGTTTAATTACTTCTGTAAAATGTGTAGGTGATGTTTTAGCAACCGAATTAATTGTATACACTAATGGCTTTACTAGAATGAATAACACTCGTCAGTTAGCTTGTTATTGTGGTATAGCTCCATTTGAACATTCATCCGGAACAAGTGTAAGAGGTAGGATTGGAACATCGAATTTTGCAAACATGAAATTAAAATCAACGCTTCATATGGCGGCGGTATCAGCAACACGATATGTGCCTGATATTAAATTATACTACGAACGAAAAGTTGGGGAGGGAAAACATAAAATGGCTGTGATAAATGCAATCAGAAATAAATTAATTCAACGAATAATGGCAATTGTTAAAAGAGGGACACCTTACCAAGAAAATTATTCGAAATTTAATTTGGATTTATCATAGATATCGTTTTGCAGCTTTGCCTAGTGCGGTTTGAAACATTTTCTACCGAAATATTACTGACAAAGATACTATGTTTGTGGCCATTTGCAAAGCGAAAATAATTGTCCCCGCGAAGCGACCGCTTTTGCAAATGCTTTGTTGTCCGCCCGCATTAGGCAAAGGTGCTGTTAGGGGCTGGTTTTATCGTTCGGATTCCAACCATTCAACGCCATACTTCGCTACGAGGTCGGCAATTAAGAGTTCTGGATTTCGATAGTAAACTGTTTGTTGTCTACCATTTGTTACTTCAACTCCATAAATAACTTCTCTTTCGGTTTCAGATTTATTTGTATATGAGTCTAAGTCAGTATTTATTACTAATGAGTAATAAAATACTTCTCCGTTGATTGATTTATCTTTTATTGTAAACTTTGCTTTAGTACCGTCTGATAAGGTATGGTGTATGGTTTTGTGATACATATAATTTTATTTTATTGGCCACTCGAATGAATATATTTCATCATTCAGAGGAATGTTAATTGTTATTTTATTAGCCTTAGTGAAAGGAATATTTACATACCCATTTATTCTTTCATTGCTAAAAATTGTATTTGCTTTAAAATAACCAAGGTTAATGTTTTTTCTTATTGAGTACTGCATATTATTAAAATCATTTATGTTTTTTCTTGCATTTTGTCGTGCAAAATAATTTGCTGTTGCATCATAATTTATAGTATTAGAATTACTAGAAACATTTGCGTAAGTTCTTACATTTGAACTAACATAACCATTTGCATTTCCAAAATAACCTAAAGAGTTTGACTGTCCGTATGAGTTTGTATTTGTGTTAGATGCTGAGTATCCAGCATTCATTGCATCAACAGATTCGCCTAGTGCATTAAAGAAGGCTTGAGTATTTTGCTTCTTTTTCACTTTTTTCATATACTCTTCATAAGTTAATGCAGACGATTGCGTTAATTCATTTTCATATTTTAAATATGATATAATTCTTTCGGGAAAGAAGTCTCGTCTGTTTTTAGTGTAGTTTTCTATAGAAATATATACAGTATAATATTTACCATATAAGTTTTCAATTGTTAAATTAACCCCAATTATGAAGCCTTTATGTATAAAGTATTTTACGACTTTACCATCTTTTAAAAATTCGCCTTTTTCTTTTACTGGTGTTTCCTCAAGTAAATCGAGATATGCGATAGAATCAATTTTATTTGGACTCAATGATACACCACGAAAGTTAAACGCATTTGCATTATCATTCTCAATTATATCTATTTGTTTAGTGTTTTTTGGTAATGGTTGAAATGTTAAAGAAAAATAATGAATTTGATTTGAGTCATTTAACTCTTGATATGCAGGGCATATAGGAATGTTTAAACTATTTATTAATTTATGGGAAGGCGGGGCTCCCAGAAATGGGCTATATGGGCTCTTGTTGGGCAACTTTTATTGCCCGAAGCTTTATGGGGATTGCCTTTTTAATTTATCTATTTAATCA
>JAGPCI010000107.1 GCA_018058165.1 Bacteroidia bacterium | reverse complement strand
ATGCAATATCATTAGGTGGTGGTACTTTAAGTCCATTATATATTGCCAATAGCTCTGATATGAGGATTTATAACAACAGTATTAATAGTGCATCAACCTCAACATCTACTTCATATGGCGCTATCTCGTTTGGTGGTTCTGTTGCGGGTGGAAACGCTGTAAATGCAAGTCAAGTGTATATCCTAAATAATGCAATAAATGCAGGAGCTGCTTATGCACTTTCGATAACTAATGCAACAGGTTTAGGAGCAATACTGCAGTTAGATCATAACTTGTATTATACAACAGGTGCATCATTGTTATTCTTAAATGGTACAACATACACACCAGCAACATTTGCAACCGCAAAAGGAGCTATTTTAGGAGTTAGTGATTTAAACTCGTATGCCGAACAGCCAACATTTACATCACTTACCAACTTAACTCCAGCAGCTACTAATGTTAATAGCTGGATAATGAATGGCCGCGGTATACAAGTGTTTGATTTAGCTAAGGATATTGAAAACAATAACCGTAGCATAACAAGAGAAACAGGTACACCAGATATTGGGGCGTATGAGTTTACACCAACCGTGTTGCCAGCACCAGCAACTGCAATAGGCAGTATTGGATACGGAGGCACACAATACTTTGTTAGTTATGGCGATACCGTAGGTTCAATAATTTGGGGTTACAGTGGTACATTGCCATCATCTGTAAGTTTAAGATTTGCGCCAGGTACATTAATTAGCAATCGTGCAAGTAGCCCTAACAGTAATGCAGCAATAGATACAGCAGCACATTTAATGGATGCATATTGGAAAGTTAGTCAAACAGGCGGAAGTAGTTTCTTATACGACATTCGTTTAAGATACAAGCCATTCCAGTTGGGTAATATTCCAAACGAAAGTGATATTAAAACAGCAAATAGAAACACATCAAATAACTATAGCTGGTGGAATAATAATGCTACTTTAACTTATCTTGATACCGTAAATAATGTGTTTGGTTTAGATTATGTTTTAGACAGCACTTCGTTTACAGGAACAACGGATCTTTCGGTTCCATTACCAGTTAAGTTAAGCAACATTCGCGCAGCAAAACAAAACACAGATGCAATTATCACATGGGTAACAGCAAGCGAGCGTAATGCATCACAGTTTGTTGTAGAGCGCTCGTTTAATCGCACAAACTTTGAACGTGCTGGTATTGTAGCAGCAACAGGTAACTCATCAATTACTAACAAATACCAATTTGTTGATGAAAAAATTGGAAGATTAGCAATTAACAAAACTGTTTATTACAGATTACGTATTGTAGATGTAGATGGTAAATTTGAATATTCTCCAATGGTTGCAGTTTCGTTTAACGAAATTACAAAAACCGAAGTTGGCGTTTATCCAAATCCATTTAACAGCACATTTAATGTAACCATTAATGCAGTAGAAGATGCAAAAGCAACCATTACAATTGTAGACTTATATGGCAAAACAGTAAAAGAATTTACTGATAATGTAGTAAAAGGAGACAATGTAATAGCAGTTGATAAATTGCAGAATCTTACACCAGGTGTATACTTTGTAAAAGTAAATGCAGGTGGATATGATGTGGTAACTAAGTTGATTAAAGAATAATCAATCTTAAAATTTATATTAAAGAAGGCGGTCTACGGATCGCCTTTTTTTATGCCCATTTGGTAAACTACTAAATGGATTTATTGGGTTAATAACATAGTACTATTAAGTTGGTATAAATTGCAATTTCAACAGTAAGTTATTACCTAATTTTTATACAGTTAGCAAGGATTTTTTTGAAGTTTATTTAACCTAAATTACGCAATGGAAATGTATAATCGATAAAGAAACCGTAAATCAGGTTTATGCAAAACTGCTAACATTTTCTCTATCGGGATTAACCCAACTAAATTAAGTAGTTCTATTTTTAAAATCTTGTATTGATTAATTTGGGTTTAATAGACATTTATTAGGCTTAAATCGCTGTGAAGCGCTATTGATATTGCTGTTTTACTAGGGTAAAGGGTTTTAATAAAACAAATGAGCGTTATCTATTATGGTAATAAATGTATTTGAAAATTTGTGGTTGTATTTAGCAAGCAATTAATAAGTAAATAGCATGATTAATATTCATACATATCGTGTTCTTGCTCTAGTGTTTGTTGCTTGAGTTTTCCTGCCCTAATTAATGCATCAAGTCCGTTACGTTTCACTTCTGGGTCGTCCATTATAAAAATATCATACGGATTACTTTCTTTAATGATAAAACTACTAAAGTTACGCTGTTCAAACCAGTCATCATAACTAAACTTCTGGTAAGGATTACCGGCATTATACATTAGCGAATTTACCATCACATCCCTACAGTCTTTTTCTTTATCAAACCTATCGTAATATTTAAACCAACATAATGGTATAAAACCTAAATCAATACCCGAAATTGTTCGTCTGTAAAGTGGGGCGATAGCAATTATTTGTGCACGTTGTTGGCTTGTCCGTTTATCAAAATACCAGTCCTCCAAAATCATAAATTGTTGAATACGTTCAGTAGGTCTAAACTCATCAACAATAGTATCCATGATGTAGTTATCGTCATCACCATTTGGGTCAATTAGTTTTTTAGCAAAAAAGGTATCAACCCCTAGTTTTACGAATTGCTCAACATCATAAAAACCTGTTAGCGAATCATTTTTGTAGGGCCTAAGCTGCCCCGTTAAAGCAGCATCATACAGTACTTTTGGCAATGGATTGCGTGGCCAAACTGCAACTTTATTTTGTCGTTCTTGTAAGTCAATTATTCGCCAAGTTCGTTTGGCATACATGGCATCACCTTCGCGCATTTTTTGTGGCGCTACAACTTGCCTTTGGGCAAAAATAGTGTTGCTACATAGTAAATATACAATTGCAAAAAGTATAAAACGGGCCATTATTTATTTTAAAAATTAATCTTCTAGTATTACGGCAGTTCCACTAGCAGCTACCATTAGCATACTACCATTTGCTCCAAGTGTTTCATAATCTAAATCAATTCCAATTATGGCATTTGCACCAACAGCTTGTGCTTTTTCAGTAAGTTCTCTTAATGCATTGTCTTTAGCCTCCTTTAATACTTTTTCGTACGAGCCAGAACGGCCACCAACGATATCTCTTATGGAAGCAAAAAAATCTTTAAAAAGGTTTGCACCTAAAATAACTTCTCCTGTAACAATACCAATGTATTGTTTTACTTTTCGGCCTTCAATATTGTTTGTTGTAGTTAATAGCATATTTGCGATTTTTGTAAGCAATATTATCAAAAAAACTTGAGTAAATAGAGGTAATGCTTGCAATTAAATTGTTAACACAGGTAATAAATAGGTTAATATTTTAGTTATTTGTTTTTTGCGTAGGGGTTTTTGTGTGGTTGATTGTCTAAAGGTAATTATGGAGAATAGTTATATGATAAAAAATTTGATTTTGGTGTTGTTTCTTTTTGCTGGTATTAGCTTAAATGCACAACAGAAATACGTGATAAGTGGTTTTGTAAAAGATGCTTCCAGTAAGGAACTTCTCATAGGCGCTTCAATAGCCATTCCTAAATACAGAACAGGAACTACTACTAATAACTACGGTTTTTTCTCCATAACCCTTCCATCAGATACATTTGATGTGGTGGTAAGTTATGTGGGGTTTTCGCCAAAGGCATATCATGTAAAATTACTTGCGCATCAAGAATTGTTGGTAGAATTAGCCGAGGCAAATGGTTTAAAGGAGTTAGTGGTTGTTGGTGATAAGCAAGATGAAAAGTTGGCAGATCAAACGCGTATGAGTGTAATTGAAATCCCTATTCAACAAATAAAAGATATACCTGTTTTACTTGGCGAAAAAGATGTTTTAAAAGTAATACAATTAATGCCTGGAGTTCAAAAACCAAGTGAAGGCAATAGTGGTATTTATGTGCGTGGTGGTGGCCCAGATCAAAACTTAATTGTATTGGATGAGGCTACTGTATACAATGCTTTTCATTTATTTGGTTTTTTTAGTTTGTTTAATGGCGATGCACTAAAAAAGGTAGAACTAACCAAAGGAGGTTTTCCGGCAAGGTATGGCGGGCGCCTTAGCAGTGTTATTGACATGAGCATGAAGGAAGGCAATAAACAAAAATTTAAGGGAGAAGCTGGAATAGGTATTATTTCTTCTAGGTTTTTGCTTGAAGGGCCCATAAAAAAAGATAAATCATCATTTTTGTTTTCAGTAAGGCGTACTTATTTAGATGCACTAATTGCCCCATTACAACCAGCAAGTAACAACGGAGGATATTATTTTTATGATATGAATGCAAAGGTTAATTATGAATTTAACACTAAAAACAGGTTGTATGCAAGTGGTTACTTTGGTCGCGATAAATTTTATTACGGCTCTAATTTTGCCGATGGTTATGATAGGGGAGGCATTAGCTGGGGCAATGCTACAGCCACTGTAAGGTGGAATCACTTATACACCAATAAGCTTTTTTCAAACACTTCATTTATTTTTAGTGATTACAATTTTGGGGTTGAGTTGGAAAGTAAATACAATGGGAGTAAATTTTTGCTAAAGTTTAGTTCGGGAATATCTGATTTAGCAGTAAAACATGATGTTGATTACAGGCCAAATGCCAATCATACCATAAAGGCTGGAGTACATTTAATTAGGCATAATTTTGTGCCATCTGCTAATGTTTATAAAGATGATTTTACAGGGGCCGACTCAACTAGTACAACTGCAATTGGTTCATTCGAAAACGCAATTTATGTAGAAGATGATATAAAAATTGGTCAGAAATTAAGGCTAAATCCTGGAGTTAGATTTACCCATTTTATAGCCGGAACTAAAAATTATTTTAATGCAGAGCCTCGCCTAAGTGCTGCTTATAGGATAAAGTCTGATTTGGCTTTAAAATCATCGTTTGCTTTAATGAATCAGTACATTCATTTATTAAGCAATACAGGTGTTGGTTTACCTACAGATTTATGGGTGCCAAGTAGTGATAAACTTAAGCCGCAACAAAGCAGGCAAGTAGCATTGGGCCTAGCTAAAGATTATAACAAAAGAAATTTTAGCGTTAGTGTAGAAGGATATTACAAGGAGATGGACAACATTATTTCATATAAAGAGGGTGCAAGTTTTTTAGCAATTGGTGATCCTCAAAGTTCGGGAGATAAATTTAGTTATGAGCGTAATATTACTTCTGGCAAAGGATGGAGTTATGGTGCTGAGTTTTTATTACAACGTAAAACTGGTAGATTAACTGGATGGATTGGTTATACTTTATCGTGGACGCAATGGCAATTTGATGAACTTAATTTTGGAAATAAATTTTGGGCACGACATGATAGAAGACATGATATATCTGTTGTTGGAATTTACAAGCTTAAAGAGCGAGTAAAGGATGATGACCAAGGAATAACCTTATCTGCAACTTGGGTTTATGGAACTGGTAATGCAATTACGTTGCCTGTTGCCGAATATAATGCTCCAGTTCATTCTCCAACAGGTTCTCCAAATTATGGTTGGGGTGGCACCGTTTCTCAGTACACAGATAAAAATGCATTTAGGATGGCGCCTTATCACCGAATGGATGTGGGAATACAATTTACCAAAAAGGTGCGTTGGTGGGTGCGAACTTGGGAGTTTAGCGCATACAATGTTTACAATAGGTACAATCCGTTTTTTTATTACATTGGTATGGATAATAGCGGCAATACACGCCTAAAACAAATTACTTTATTTCCCCTTATACCTTCTCTTTCTTGGAACATTAAATTTTAAAATGATGAAATTAGTAAAAACAATATATTTATTGATGTTGGCAGTAACTTTTACATCGTGCGAAAAATTTGTAACAGATGTTGAAGTTCCAGAGGTAAAACAACAAATGGTTTTGTTTTCATTTATATCGCCAGAGGATACAGCCATTAAAGCTGAAATTTGGATGTCATCTCCAGTATTTTCTCGAAAAAACAATCAAACAAATGAGCCCGTAAAAGGTGTTACAGTAACCATAACATCGCCAACTGGGCAAAGTGCTGTGCTGCCATTTAATGAGAGTATGCAGGCTTATTATTTACACCAATCGGTTTTTAAAATAGAAGCAGGTAAAACCTATAAAATTACGGCAGTAAAAGAAGCGTTTAACCTAAGCGCTATATCAACAGTTCCTTATAATACAGCAACAATTAGTGAGTATAACTATCAAAACCTAGGTGGGCAAAGCACAAGCGGTAACACGCCTTATTTCCGTCATCAAATTAAATGGGTTGATTTACCAGACGCTAGAAATTATTATAGAGTAAGTTTGGATAATATTTACTCCTTTAACAACGATACTTCATACGAGAATATTGGCGATGTGTTGGTTGATGATGAAAATAGAAATCAACAACAATTAAGTGCAGTGCTAGATGATTATACTTACAACTTTAATGGCGATTCGTCTGATAAAAATGTGATGGTATTTTTGCTCACAACAGACGAGGCTTACCATCAATACCATTTACGCAGGTTAAACTATTATGGAGATGACCCATTTAGTGAGCCTTATCAGCAATACAATAATGTAAGTGGCGGCCTTGGAGTGTTTGCGTCTTATCGCAAAATACAAAAAATGTACAATGTAAAATAAACAGTTATTATATTACTAACGATTTTGTTTCTGCTTCAAACTTAGCTTTGTTAATAGGCACTACTCCTACATCTTCGCAAACTAATCCGCCTGCAAGATTAGCCATAGCCGCAGTTTGTTTCATGTTTAGTTTTAAGGCAAAACATAATGCAGCAACACTTATAACAGTATCTCCTGCGCCACTTACATCAGCTATTTTGCGAATGTGAGCAGGAATGTATTCAAATGTAATGCCATCAGTAATCATTACCCCTTTTTCGCTCATGGTAATCATGGCATGTTTAAGTTGCATGTTTTGCATCAGTGTTTTTACAGCAGCTTCAAAAGTTGGCTTGTCATCTACATCTATATCAACATGCAAACCTTCTCGCAATTCTTTTAAATTTGGTTTAAATAAATCGGCATTTTTATAGGCATTAAAGTTGCGTTTTTTAGGGTCTACAACCACGGGTATTCCACTTTTTTGCGCAGCATCTGTAATTTTAGCAATGTTTTCTGGCGTTAACACACCTTTATCGTAGTCTTCAAAAATTAACACATCTGCATCAATTAATAATTGCTCAATCCGTTCTGCTAATTCGTAGCTTTCAACAGCAGTAATTGGCTCTGTGTTTTCTGTATCAATGCGCAACATTTGTGTGGCTTGAGAAATAACACGAAGCTTAACAGTAGTAGCACGGTTTGTTGATTTTATTATACCCGTTGTACCCACACCATGTTGGTGAAATAATTCAATTAAATCATCACCATCTTTATCATTACCCACTACAGTACATACTATAGGTTTAGCGCCTAAAGCCACTAAATTCATGGCCACGTTTGCAGCACCACCTAATCGGTTTTCTTTTTTTTCTACGGCAACAACAGGCACTGGGGCTTCTGGCGAAATACGATCAACTTTGCCAAAATAATAGGCATCTATCATTACATCACCTACTACTAAAACTTTTAAACCTTCAAACTGCTTTAAAATATTTTTCATGTTACTTCATCAACTTACTAAACCAATTTATCCAATGCAATTTTAATTCTTCGCATGGCTTCAATAATTTTTTCATCACTCGTGGCATAGCTAATTCTTATACATTGTGGTGCACCAAAAGCCTCGCCTGTTACCATACTTACATGTGCTTGATATAATAAATACATGCATAAATCTGTTGCGGTATTTATGGTTTTTCCTTCAAACGATTTTCCATAATAATAACTCACATCCGGAAACAAATAAAATGCCCCTTCGGGATTGTTGCACTTCCAATTTGGTATTTGTTTTACTTC
>JAGPCI010000106.1 GCA_018058165.1 Bacteroidia bacterium | reverse complement strand
CATATATCACAGAGGAAGAGCTAAAAGAATTAAACTCTTTGTGTAGCATGTTACCTGGGCCTACATCAACCCAAACCATTACCGCAATTGGTTATAAAGTTGGTGGGCCAATGCTTGCTTTTTTAACTTTGGCAATGTGGGTTTTGCCTGCAAGTTTACTTATGTTGAGTTTTGCAATTTTAATTTCATTATTTGATATAGCTAATCCTAAACTTAATTTTTTAAAATACCTGCAACCATTGGCAGTTGGTTTTATTATTTATGCAGCATATCAAATTAAAAACTTGTTTGTTAAACGTACCTATCATTGGGTATTAATGATATTGGCTGCTGTGATGGCAATCATTATCGAAAACCCACTAGTTTTTCCTATACTGTTGCTTATTGGTGGCTTTGTATCAACCCAAATAAATAAATCTAATTATAGAGAGGTAAAACCCATAAAAAATATTTATTGGGGTAATTTTTTATTATTTCTTGGTATCTTTTTATTTGCGGCATTGTTAGGCGCACTAACCCAAAATAAAGCTTTTTTATTGTTTGAGAATACTTACCGTTTTGGTAGTATTGTTTTTGGTGGCGGACATGTGCTTATACCAATGATGTATAATCAGTTTGTAGAATTTAAACATTATTTAGAACCTAATACTTTTTTGGCTGGTGTAGGTGTTTTACAAGCCATACCTGGGCCAGTATTTAGTTTTAGTACTTATGCGGGTGCAATGGCCTTAAATAATTGGGGCATTGGTGGACAAGTTTTAGGTGGTTTTATTGGTACCGTTGCAATTTTTTTGCCGGGTATTTTATTAATATTTTTTGTTTACCCAATTTGGACTCAAGTAAAAAATTACTCACCTATAAAAAATGCCATTGAAGGCATTAATGCAACTTCTGCGGGTTTAGTTGTTGCATCTGCTTATCTATTATTTAAACCGGTAGAAGTAAATGAACCCAATATGTTGGTATTACTTGGTACTTTGTTTTTATTGCTAACAACAAAATTGCCTAGTCCGGTGTTGGTAGTTATTTGTATTATTGCAGGACTAATATTTTAATTTGTTTGAAATGAGAAAACAACCATTCATATTTTTTATAACAATTTTATTGGTTTTGCCTGTTTCGCTTTTTGCCCAGCAGCCTAAGCCAGCAGCCGCTACACCCGCTTTAATTCAGCTTTCTGGTTTGGTTGTTTCGGTTGATAGTTTGCAAGGATTACCACTTGTTTCTATACGGATAAAAAATAGTAATAAAGGAACTTTTACTGATGAAGGTGGATTTTTTTCGTTTGTTGTAAAAAAAACAGATACTATTTTATTTAGCTTTATTGGATATAAAACTGTAGAATACATTATTCCTCAAAATTTAAAAGGCGTTAAATATAGTATCATTCAACCCTTATCAGAAGATACCGTTTTTTTAAATACGGCAGTTATTCGTTCGTACCCTACTCCTGATGAGTTTGATTATTATTTTGTAAAAGCTACCATACCTGATGCGTATTATGAAGCTTCAACCAGAAACCTAAGAAAGAAAACGCTAGAAAATATTGCACAAAGCATGAGCATGGATGGTAGTGAATCGCAACGTTATGCTACCCAACAACAAGCTTATCGCTATTATTATAATGGGCAATTACCACCTAACCGTATTTTTGATCCATTGGCTTGGGGACAGTTTTTTAATGCTTGGAAAAGCGGTGCATATAAAAAACAACCGTAATTTAATCAGCGTTTAAAATATAATCCAAACTTCGTGGTCCGTAATTAAAAAGCACATCTATAACACTTAGGTTAGGAGTAAACGGATATTTTTCTACAAAAATTTGTATGTAGGGTTTAAAAGTTTCAGTTGTTTTTACTTTTGGGTTGATAATGTTGCGTAAGTCTAAATCTTCATTTTTGGGTTGAAGGTAATTTTCGCTTAAATTTATTTTTACATCAACCTTAAGCAATGTTAAACATATATTTAATAGTTCAAGCTCAAAATCCATGATGTTGCTAACTGGTTTCGAGTAACATTTTTCAAACACATCTGCATAATATAAAAAGTAGGGGGTTGATCCATAAGCAGATTTAATACTTTCCCAATGTTGTCGTTGCCATGTAACTGTACTGTCTGATATTAATGTGTTAACGGGCATTTTTGTTGCCGTTTTTTTTATTGGTATTGATAAGGTTAATGGTCCATTGCAGGATAAAATATCCGCCCGGTTACGATAGGTTTGTTTTACAAAATGTTCGTGTACATCAATTACACAATTACCTTGCAAAAAATAACGCATCCATAAAATATTAGGCAAATAATTTAAGCTTAAAATAACACTCATGCTGCGAATATAACTTTTGAAAACGCAATCCAAATCAATTTGTACCATCAAAAACCAAGTGATAGCTTACTAAAAACAATTTGGGCTGCACTCTCGTTTTGTTTTTTATATATTTGCAAAAACTTAAAAATTATAATATGACTATTGAAGGTATGACTGGATTTGGGTTCGAACCAACAGAGAATCAAAAAATGGTTGCTCAGATGGCAAAAGATTTTGCTGAAAAACATATAAGACCATTTGTAATGGAATGGGATGAGGCGCAATATTTCCCTAAATCTACTATGCAAGAAATGGGCAAGTTAGGTTTGTTAGGTGTTTTAGTTCCTCAAGAATATGGAGGTGCTGGATTAGGCTATTTTGAATACATTACTGCGATTACAGAAATTGCTAAAGTGTGTAGTTCTGTTGGTTTATCAATGGCTGCACATAACTCGTTATGTACTGGCCATATTTTACAATTTGGCAGCGAAGAACAAAAGAAAAAATGGTTACCTAAGTTAGCCTCAGGAGATTGGATTGGTGCATGGGGATTAACTGAAGCAAATACTGGTAGTGATGCCATGCGTATGCAATGTGTAGCTAAAGAAGATGGCGATGACTATATTATTAATGGCACAAAAAACTGGATTACACATGGTATTACTGGTGATGTTGCCGTAGTTTTGGTTCGTACTGGCGATTTATTAGATAGCAATGGTATTACAGCAATTGTTGTAGAACGTGGAACTCCTGGATTTAAAGGTGGTAAAAAGGAAAACAAACTTGGTATGCGTGCAAGCGAAACTGCTGAGTTAATATTTGAAGATTGCCGTGTGCCTAAAGCTAATGTTTTGGGTAAAGTAGGCGAGGGCTTTAAACAAGCAATGAAAGTGCTTGATGGTGGCCGTATTTCTATTGCTGCATTAAGTTTAGGAATTGCTAAAGGAAGTTATGAAGCCGCTTTAAATTACTCGAAAGAGCGTGAACAATTTGGTCAACCTATTTCTAGTTTCCAAGCAATTGCTTTTAAATTAGCAGATATGGCAACACGTATTGAAGCTGCCGAATTGTTAACCTTACAAGCAGCCGACTTAAAAATGAAACATAAACCCATGACAACTGAAAGCGCAATGGCTAAATATTATGCCAGCGAGGTTTGTGTTTATGCAGCAACAGAAGCCGTACAAATATTTGGTGGATATGGCTATACAAAAGATTTTCCGGTTGAGAAGTTTTACCGCGACTCTAAGTTATGTACCATAGGCGAAGGCACAAGCGAAATACAAAAGCTTGTAATTGCTCGCAACATCTTAAAAGATTAATTATTATTTGCTAATTAAATAAATCAAACTACTTTTGCAGTCCTTTTACCATTAACAGTAAAAGAGATTTAATAGAAAGGAGGTAATTTAGTATATGATATTTGTAAACGTAAAAGAGAACGAATCATTAGACAGAGCACTTAAGAAGTTTAAGAAGAAGTTTGAGAAAACTGGTGTTGTTAAGGAGATGCGTGCGCGTAAAGAATTCACAAAACCATGTGTAAAAAATCGCTTCCAACGCTTAAGAGCAGCTTATAAATTACAACTTCAACAAGAAGCACAAGGTTAATTTAACCTAAGTAATTATAAAACAAAAAACCTCAATCGAATTTCGGTTGAGGTTTTTTATTGCAATTTTTTTAATTATTTGGTTGATATAAAATCTTAACTGGCGCTTTAGTTACCGGATGCTCAAAAGCCAACTCAACTGCAGCTAAGCTAATACTGCCATCTGGGTTTGGTTTGCTTGCACCATACTTTACATCACCTACAATTGGGCAGTTTATTGCGCCTAATTGTGCTCGTATTTGGTGCTTTCTGCCAGTAAGTAACTTTATACGTAATATACAGTTGTTTTTATTAACGTATTTTATTTCGAAACTTAAAGTGGCTTTTTCGGCATTTGGTACTGGCCTTAAATGGGCTTGCGTGATGTTTTTATTTTCGTTTCGTACCAAAAAATGTGTTAAGGTGTCGGTTTCGTATAATGGTTTGCCTTCCACTTTGGCTTCGTAATATTTTTCCACCTTTCGGTTTTTAAATAAATCATTCATACGCACCAAAGCTTTGCTGGTTTTTGCAAACAAAACGATACCTGTTACAGGCATATCAAGCCTATGGATTACACCTAAAAAAACATCGCCAGGTTTATTGTATTTATGTTTAATGTATGCCTTAACGTCTTCTTCTAAACTAATAGGTTTATTAGGCTCAGGTTGTACTGTTTGCCCAGATTTTTTGGCAACAGCAATTAAGTGGTTATCTTCAAATAAAACTTGTAAACTCATATATTGGGTTGGCTGTAAATTAGCGCCAAATTTTTTATTAATATTGTTCTTTTTCGTTAGGAAAATCTACTGATTTAATGTCTTGAACATATTGTTCAACAGCTCCTTTTATTTCATCATAAAGATTTAAGTACCTGCGTAAAAACTTAGGTGAAAAATCTTTATTTATACCTAACATATCATGGCTAACCAAAACTTGCCCGTCAACATGTGGCCCAGCTCCAATTCCAATTATAGGAATTTTAATGGTTTCGGCTACTAATTTTGCTAAAGTACTGGGTATTTTTTCAAGCACAATTGCAAAACATCCTGCGGCTTCTAAAAGTTTAGCATCAGCAATTAATTTGGCAGCCTCTTCTTCCTCTTTTGCCCTAACTTCATACGTGCCAAATTTATAGATACTTTGAGGTGTTAAACCTAAGTGCCCCATTACAGGAATGCCCGCAGTTAAAATACGTTTTACAGAATCAACCACATCTTCGCCACCTTCAAGTTTTACTGCATGTGCCTCAGCTTCTTTCATAATTCTTATCGCAGAGTTTAATGCTTCTTTTGAGTTTCCTTGATATGAGCCAAATGGTAAATCTACCACAACTAAACTTCTGTTTATTGCCCTAATTACACTTGCAGCATGTGTAATCATTTGGTCGAGGGTAATCGGCAAGGTTGTTTCGTGCCCATGCATTACATTACTAGCCGAATCGCCAACTAATAAAACATCAATTTTGGCATCATCAAAAATACGTGCCATGCTGTAATCATAAGCAGTAAGCATCGATATTTTTTCGCCCCTAAGTTTCATCTCTTGTAAAACGTGGGTGGTAATTTTTTTAACTTCTTTGTAAGTACTCATATTAAGTAGTCAGTTTTCAAAGGTATGTATTATTAGTTGATATAGTTAAAAACTGTTAAGCAACCAATACCTAAAAATAAACTACTTATAATTGGTTTTGTTTAATTTTTATCAATAAAAACTATATTCGCACTTCTATGATTAAATATATTTTGCCTATTTTGGTTGGTTTACTCCTATTTACAGCTTGTGACAATACACTTGATATAAATGCCCCATACCGCGAAACACCTGTTGTGTATGCCGTTATCGACTTGGGTCAAGACAGTCAAATATTTCGTATCCAAAAAACGTATCAAAATGATGTGAATAAAACAGCAGCAGAAATTGCTCAATATGCCGATTCGCTTTACATGAAAAACATTACAGTTAAAGTAGTAAATGATAATAATCAAAATTTATTTACCGAATTTAAACGTGTAGCTCCGAGAAAAGAGGCAGGTTATTTTAGCAATGCCGATTCAAGCTATTGGGGGCATTTAACCACCAACTTTTTTACAGCCAATCAACGATATACATTAAGAATAAAAAGTAATGAAACCGGGAATGAATACATTGCAACAACAACCGCATGTGGTAAGGCCGATATTCAATTATTAGCGGCAATTGATTTAAACCCAAGTGTATCCAATAGTTTTACTTATCAAATTACTAAGCTTGGAGATAATATTTATACTTTTGATGTTTATATTCGTTTAAAGTATTGGGAAAAGTCTACTAATTCGAACGATACAATTACTCGTTATGTTGATTATTTTCTTCGCGAGAATACTTTATATAGTACAACAAACGGCACATTACGTATTACTGTTAATAGACAAGCTTTCCTTGATTACTTAAAAGCTAATATTGCTGTTAATGCTAACGCAACTAGGGGTTTTAGTAACTTTGAGTACATTGTTGTTGGTTCAAATATCGATTATAACGATATGATAGAAACCAATAAACCAAGTGGAAGTATTATACCTAAGGTTTCTGATTATAGTAATATTACAAACGGAATTGGTGTTTTTGCATCAAGAACTACATCGGTTAAAGAACAACCGCTAAAGTCAACTAGTATTGATTTATTAAATACAGAAATATTAAATAGGCCTTAATCTAGGCAGAATTGCTGACATAATTTAGCATAAATCTACTTTATCAACCCTTAAAACTGACATTTTTTTACCTTATTACTGCCAATTATTGCATGGCACTACAATTGATTAATTGTGGCAAACAACAATTAATATGAGCAAAGTAATAGGTATAGACTTAGGAACCACGAACTCTTGTGTGGCCGTTATGGAAGGTAACGAGCCGGTGGTTATTGCTAATAGCGAAGGCCGTAGAACAACCCCTTCGATAGTAGCATTTTTAAAAGATGGTGAACGTAAAATTGGAGACCCTGCAAAACGTCAGGCTGTAACCAATCCTAAAAACACCATTTCTTCAATTAAACGTTTCATGGGAAGCAATTTTGATGAAATAAAAAAAGAAATTTCACGTATGCCATACTCGGTAGAAAAAGGAGATAACAATACTCCTCGAGTAAATATTGATGGCAGAATGTACACTCCTCAAGAAATCTCTGCTATGATTCTTCAAAAAATGAAGAAAACTGCCGAAGATTATTTGGGTACTGAAGTTAAAGAGGCAGTAATTACGGTTCCTGCATATTTTAACGATGCACAACGTCAAGCTACAAAAGAGGCTGGTGAAATTGCAGGATTAAACGTAAGACGTATTATAAACGAACCAACCGCAGCTGCATTAGCTTATGGTTTAGATAAAAAAAGTAAAAAAGATTTAAAAGTAGTAGTGTTTGATTGTGGTGGAGGAACACATGACGTTTCTGTTTTAGAAATGTATGATGTAGATGGCACAGGTACTTTCGAAGTAAAATCAACTGATGGTGATACGCACTTAGGTGGTGATGATTTTGACCAAGTAATTATTGATTGGTTAGCAGATGAATTTAAAGCAGAAGAAGGCATGGATTTGCGTACAGACGCTATGGCTTTACAACGTTTAAAAGAAGCTGCTGAAAAAGCTAAAATAGAACTTTCAAGTTCGGCACAAACTGAAATTAATTTACCTTACGTTACAGCAACTGCATCTGGTCCAAAACATTTAGTTAAAACTTTAACTCGTGCAAAATTTGAACAATTAGCAGATAGCTTAATTAAAAGAACAATTGAACCCTGTAAAACTGCGTTGAAAAATGCTGGTATTACAACAAGTGAAATTGACGAAGTAATTTTAGTTGGTGGTTCAACTCGTATCCCTGCAATTCAAGCTGCTGTTGAGGCGTTTTTTGGTAAAGCTCCATCAAAAGGTGTAAACCCTGATGAGGTAGTAGCATTAGGTGCAGCAATTCAAGGTGGTGTTTTAACTGGCGAAGTAAAAGACGTTTTATTATTAGACGTAACTCCACTAAGTTTAGGTATTGAAACTATGGGTG
>JAGPCI010000105.1 GCA_018058165.1 Bacteroidia bacterium | reverse complement strand
AAATTGGTATTGAAAAATCCACTCATCAAGTTGGTAGGTATAAAACTTATCGCCAGCCAATGCTTGAAAAGTTTTCAAGTTTTTTTTACATAAAACTACTTCGGCCGGTTTTAATCCTTGTACTAATTTTTCAATATATTCAGCCGAACCTTCACTAGCCATAAACTCACCTGTGCTAATATCAACAAAAGCAACACCTGCTTTAGCTCCATCAAAATGCACAGCACACAGGTAATTGTTGTATTTATGGTCTAATATTTTATCGTTGTATGATACGCCAGGCGTTACCAATTCGGTTACACCACGTTTAACTATGGTTTTGGTAAGCTTAGGGTCTTCTAGTTGGTCGCAAATAGCCACACGTTGCCCAGCTCTTACTAATTTAGGTAAATAGGTATCTAATGAGTGGTGCGGAAAACCAGCAAGTTCGATATGCGAAGCAGAGCCATTGGCTCTTTTTGTTAAAACGATACCTAAAATTTGAGAGGCCTTTATAGCATCTTCACCAAAGGTTTCATAAAAATCGCCAACCCTAAAAAGTAAAATTGCACCAGGATATTTTGCCTTAATATCAAGGTATTGTTTCATTAAAGGGGTTTCTTTAGGAGCTTCTTTTTTAGCCATAATTAATATGGGCAAATTACAATAAACACGTTGGTTAGAGTCAACATTTTGTAAACAAAAAAGCCCTCCATAAATGAAGGGCTTTTTAAAATTAATTAGTTAATTATTTGGGGTCGTAAATATGTAACCAAGCTTGGCCACCAAACTTACCCATGTATATGCGTAATTGTGTATTTGCTTCTTTACGGTCATCTCCGTAATAAACACAAACTCTAACCATTTTAGACCTGTCGCTATCTTTAAATAAAGCTGCTTGCATGCCTTGTTTTCTAACTTTATCGCGGAATGGATAAGCATATCGAGCACCTGCGTATGTTCCTACAATTACATTGTATTTACCTAGAGGTCTAACTATTCCATCTATATCATTTAAGTTGGTTCTTGGAGTTGCCTCAGCTTTTGGCTGATTAGCAGCAACTTTTGGTTGATCTGCTTTAGGCGTTACTTTTCCTTTAATATCAGAATAACGACCAATTTTATAAGCTACAACGGTATCTTCAACCGTAACAACAGGATCTTTTGTTGTTATTTTTATCTCTGTTGGAGTAGTTAAAGTATCACTTTTAATAGTAATAACGGCTATTTTTTCTTCAGTATCATTAGGCGTTGTTAGTGTATCATCAACTATAGCAATTTCTTCACCGATTGTTACTGTAGTATCAGTAGGTATAACTTCAGGTTCTTTATCTTCTTTTTTGGCAATTGGCTCTTCTTCTTTATCTTTTAGCTCATCTTTAAATGGAACAAAAATCACGTCCTCTTTACCATCTAAGTTAAACCACTCCATGTGCTTTCTATTAGCGTTTGCACCAATATTATAACTAATCCCAACATAACCATTGGTCATACCATCATATTTTTTATCTGAGTATGCACCATCTAAATAATAGGTTTGAACTAAGTTATATTCAGCACCAAAATTCAAATCAAAACGGTTACTTAAAAAGTATCTAAAATCTAAGCCAAAGTTATTGGTAATAAAACGAACATTGTTTTTGTAGTTTTTAAATTGGCCATCTACACGATTAACTTTAATATCAGGATACATATATCCACTACCCACAACTAACGAAGGATTTAAACGGTGAAAAAAACGCCCATGATCCCTTAATTTAAATACTCGTTCAAGGTTTAAAATGATATTTCCGTAAATTCTGTAATAAGACGCATCATATTTTGTGTAGTTGGCAACATTGTCTTTGTTTCCAATTATTGATGATACATTTTGAGACCCAGTTAAATTACCTGCACCTACTGCCAATCTACCTGCTAAATACCTACTGCCATTTAACCTTAATCCTATTTCACCGTATCCGCCAAGTGTACCAGATATTGATGTGTTTGGAATTGAAAGTCCGCCTCTTGCGTCTAATGCAAAACGCGTATACCTATACTGGGCATTTAAGTTCCCTGTACTCGATATTATTGCAAGCAAAATTATAAATATGGTTTTTAATTGGTTAATCATGCGGTTTTTATGTCGTTAATAGGTTTACAATAATAAGCATTTAATAAAATTCATACAACATTTATTCACACATTGATTTGTTATTAGTGTTAAATTTGCAACATGGATGTAGAAAAACTTTCGATGGAGGGATTAAATAGGCCAACTATTTCTGATTATAAAAACATTAAAAAGCTTGATTATGTATTGGTTGCGGATAACATAAGAAGTGGACAAAACATTGGTTCACTTTTTAGAACAGCAGATGCGTTTGGTGCTGGTAACATTAATTTAATAGGAATATCGCCACTGCCACCCAATAAGGAGGTTTTAAAAACAGCCTTAGGAGCAACCGAATCAGTAAATTGGAACCATTTTAATAATGTTGAAGAGGCAATTGCTTTTTTTAAAGAGAACAACTACAAAATATTGGCAATAGAACAAACTACTAATTCTGTTTCGCTTCAGGAATTTATTCCTGATGCCAACCTTAAATATGCAATCGTATTGGGTAACGAAGTGGATGGGGTAAATGATTTACTCATAAAAAATGCCGATTTGTGTATTGAAATTCCACAAATCGGCACTAAGCACAGTTTAAATGTTTCGGTATGTGCCGGAATAGTAATGTGGCACATGTTTACCCATTTAAAACCTATTTAATATAAACTCCTTTTCCTGTATTAATATCTAGCATCCATACGTCTTTAGAAACAGTAGTTCTAAGTTCGGTTACTATTTTTGCAGCTTCAAAATAATTGTTACTAAATATTACTATTCGTTTGTAGTTATTTTTTGCACTCCCTAAAATGTGAGCGTCCCAGCCTTTATCAATAAATTTGTCTCGTGCTGCGATAGCATTATCATCTACTAAAAACGAACCAACCACTATGGCATAGTTTTCTTTTACTTGGCTTTGATCTATGGTTGCAGCTTTTATTTTAGACCCTTCTGGCGAGGTGTAAGATAAAATTTGAGGACTACTTTTTTCTGGCTTAGTCTCTGTAGGTTTAGTAGGGTTGTTAGCTACTTCTTTGGTTGTAGCTGCTTTATTTTTAGTTGTGGCTGTTTTTCCTTTTGTGGCTTCTGGTAAACCTTGAGTTGACATTTTGTTTAGTAATTCTAAAACCATGTTCAATTTAGTATCTAATGTATCAACTTTAGCATTAACGGTTACAACCTTGTCGTCTACAACTTTTATTTCTGCTCGCAATGCTTTGGTAACACTATCGTTGCCTCTTTTATCCATTTCACGCATATCGCGGTCAAGGTTTGCTACTAATTGTTTAGTTACCGCAAGTGTACTTTCGTTATTACGTAATGGTAAATGTGTCCAATCTAAATGCTGCTTACGTTCTTCTGGTAATATTTTAAATGCAATACCAACGTATGATAAAGCAAACTTATCAAACTTGCCATCTCCTCTTACGTTATCAATTGCAGACGTTTGGCTAAAATTAAAAGTAACACCTGCCATTAAATCTATCATTTCGTTTACATAGTATTTAACACTTAGGCCAGCATCATAAATAAAATAAGGCTTAGATGTTTTTCCATTAAGGGCAGCATCTTTATCATAATAATACATAAAGTAATTTGCGCCTAGGCTCACGTATGCATTAAATTTACTCCAAGTTTCGGTTCTTTCTGGTAAAAATGAAGTTACGTTTACGTTGATTTTACCTCCAAATTGGGTGAAACTATTTCTAAAATAGCCGTTTTTAGCACTTCTTCCTGCAATACCACCACCATTTGCATCGCCAGATAATGATAAGTATTTATTAAAAGAATACCGTACCCCTAAGCCGCCAAATGGGGCGTTTGATGGGTTTGATTCTGTTAAGATAGAAGGAAGGCCGCCTCTAAATTCGATGCTTAACCGTGCCTGTTGTTGTGCGTTGGAATTAAAACCTAACATTAATAAAACAAACATCGTGTATGTTAATTTGTTGGTCAGGTTTTTAATAGGGTTGTTCATACTTGTCTTATATTATTATTTAAGGTTTAAGCCTTAATTGTTCCAAAAATAGTAGAAAAAATGAAAAGAACACGCAATAAACAATATTAATGGTGTAATTTATGCTATTAATGCACAAAAAAACTAAAAGGAGTTGTTTATTATCCTGGCTTTTGTATTACTTGTACTTGGTTTTGGCCATTGTTTATTAAACGATACGTTGATTCCACAAGTGTTGATAATGATTCGGAAACACCATAGCTTAATACATTGCTAACACGCTCTTGAATGGTATTATTAATAAAATAGTTTGATTTGATATCGGTGAATTTTTGGAAATGATTAACTGTTTTTTCGCGTTGTTTTTTATCTAAGTGGCGGTTAGTTTTTTCTAAGATATTTTCCCAATTCGATTTGTGTTTTATTATATCACTTGCAATTTTATTATCGGTTTTTAATGCAATGTCTATTAATTGTTGCAAGTTTTGTGAAATATTTTCTATTATTTCTAATTGTCCACCATCTAAATTTAGGGCTACTAATTTACGTTCAACCTCAACATCACTCTTAAAAAAATCGTGTACTGATAATCCTATTCTATTTAACTGATTATGGTGCTGCTGGTTTAATATCAATACAAAACTGCGTAAAGTTAAAATAGGAAAGCTAATATTATTGTTTTCGAAAACCGATTTTAATTGAAGCCAATAGGCAATTTCTCCTGGCCCGCCAATGTAACTTAAGTTTGGTAAAATTATTTCTTGATATAATGGCCTAAGCACTACATTTGGGCTATAGTTTTCTGGGTTGGTTTCTATATCGGTTATAATTTCACTTTCCGAAAAGGTTATATTAGTACCATCAACTACAAATTTATCATTAGTTTTTTTGATAAGCCTTCGTCCTTCGTTACTCAAATAAAAGTAGTTTATATCTCTACCATTAATTTGGGTTTTATATTTTTTGGGTAATAATTTGTTGGTTTCGCTTAATGCCTTAAAATTACTTTGTTCAATAATGTCTTTTTTTATGTAAGGCACTAATAATTGTTTTAATTCTTTATTGTCTGCATCAAGTATTACCAAGCCTTTATCGGCAAATAATAAATTAACCAATTTACGTGTAGCAATACTTAAGTTTGGGCTTGATGTATAACACGCACTCCAATCTTCTAATTGTTTTTTAGCAAAATTATTATTGGCTAAGGTGATAATTTCTTGTGCAAATAAATCAAAGCCAGCTAATGATAATCTACCAACAGGTTGTTGTTTGCTATCAATATCCCAAGTGTGTTTTTGGGCATTAATATATATGTGGTTTATTTCTTCAAAATCGTGGTCTTCGGATGCCATCCAAAATACGGGTACAAAGTTTTTATCTGGGTATGCATTTTTTAACTCTTCGCACCATTTTAATGTACTTATTATTTTGTAAATAAAATAAAGTGGACCAGTGTACAAACATAACTGGTGGCCAGTGGTAACAGTAAAAGTATTGTTTGCTAATAATGCATTAATATTATTAGCAACAGCTGGTGTTTTGTTTAAATTAATGTTGGTTTGGTTGTACTGCTTATTTAATACATCAACTAAAATAGGTCTAAAATTATTGTTATAATTTTTTTGCTCCATCATTGTTTTGTATGATGCAATCTCAGGCCTAAGGTTGTAAAACGGAGCAATTTCAGCTTGGTTATTTACGTAATCTAAAATTATCTTAGAAAACAAGTTGCTATCTTCAAAACTAATTGATGTGTTACTCACGCTTAAAATTTATTTAGGGGTTAACTATAGATCCGTACAGGTCAAAATCTTCGGCACTATTAATTTTTACGTAAGCAAAATCGCCTATGCGCACATAGTTATCTTTGGCATCAACCAAAACTTCATTATCTACTTCAGGCGAATCAAATTCTGTTCTTCCAACATAATAACCACTATCTTTTCTATCAAACAAAACTTTAAATGTTTTGCCAACTTTAGCTTGATTTAATTTAGCAGAAATGGTTTGTTGAATATCCATTACAATGGCTGCACGTTCTTCTTTCACTTCTTGCGGCACATCATCTATCATGGTTCCTGCATGTGTTCCTTCTTCGTGGCTATATGTAAATATACCCAATCTATCAAATTGGTTATGTTTCACAAACTCACAAAGGTCTTTAAAATCTTCTTCTGTTTCTCCGGGGTGGCCAGCAATTAATGTTGTTCTAATTGCTATACCTGGTATTTGTTCGCGTATGCTATCAATTACTTCTTGGGTACGTTTTTTAGTAATACCTCTGCGCATTGATTTTAGCATACTATCGCTGGTATGTTGCAACGGAATATCAATGTATTTGCAAATATTGTCTCTCTCGCGCATTACTTCTAATGCATCCATAGGGAACTGAGAAGGGTAGGCGTAATGTAACCTAATCCATTCTAATCCTTCAATGTCGCTCATTCTGCGCAATAGTTCAGCTAATTTACGTTCACCATAAAGGTCTAAACCATAATACGTGCTATCTTGTGCAATTAGCAAAATCTCTTTGGTGCCATTTTTTACTAAGCCTTTAACTTCAGTTTCAAGTTGCTCAAAACTTTTTGAAATGTGCTTACCACGCATAATCGGAATTGCACAAAACGAACATGGCCTATCGCAACCTTCGCTAATTTTTAAATAAGCGTAATGAGAAGGGGTAGTAATTAAACGTTCGCCAACTAACTCATGTTTGTAATCGGCACCTAAGGTTTTTAGTAATTGAGGTAAATGTGTAGTACCAAAATATTGGTCCACATCTGGAATTTCTTTTTGCAACTCTGGCATGTAACGCTGCGAAAGGCAACCAGTAACATATAATTTATCAATTTCACCTTGCTGTTTAGCTTCGGCAAATCGTAAAATAGTATCAATACTTTCTTGTTTAGCATTATCAATAAATCCGCATGTATTTATAATAATAACATTTGCATCTTCTTTGCTGCTCTCGTGTTCAACATCAAAATTATTAGCCTTTAATTGGCTGTATAACTCTTCGCTATCTACAATATTTTTAGAACAGCCAAGGGTAATAATGTTTACCTTATCTTCTTTATGTTTTGTTTTCAAAATTCTTAACTAATAATGCTGTAATTAATTAAACAACGAATCAACAAATTCGTGTTTATTAAATAGCTGTAAATCTTCAATTCCTTCTCCCACACCTATATATTTTACAGGTATTTTAAATAAATCGGCAATGCCAATTACAACACCACCTTTTGCTGTGCCATCTAATTTTGTTAACGCAAGTGCATTAACCTCTGTAGCTGTTGTAAATTGTTTGGCTTGTTCAAATGCATTTTGGCCAGTGCTGGCATCCAAAACCAAAAGCACTTCATGTGGCGAGTTGGGAATTATCTTACTCATCACACGTTTTATTTTAGTAAGCTCGTTCATTAAATCTACACGATTGTGTAAACGGCCTGCGGTATCAATAATTACAATATCACAATCTTGTTCGGTTGCATATTTTACTGCATCAAACGCTACAGATGCAGGATCTGAGTTCATGCCATGTTCTACAACATGAACATCATTTCTTTCACCCCAAATTTTAAGTTGTTGAACAGCGGCAGCTCTAAAAGTATCGCCAGCGCCAAGTACAACTTTTTTACCTGCACTTTTAAACTGATGGGCTAGTTTGCCAATGGTTGTAGTTTTACCTACTCCATTAACACCAACCACCATAATTACATAAGGTTTTTGTTGTTTATCAGCCGAAAAATCGTTGTCGTACAATCCGCTTTCGTCAAATAGTTTAGCAATTTCGTCTTTAAGTAGTTTATTTAACTCAGAAGTGTTGATGTATTTATCAGCAGCAGCGCGCTTTTGAAGTCTCTCAATAATTTTTAATGTGGTTTCAATGCCCACATCGCTGCTTACCAAAATTTCTTCCAGTTGATCTAAAAAATCATCATCAACAGAAGTTTTACCAACTATGGCTTTACTAATTTTATCAAATAAGCTAGTCTTAGTTTTTTCTAAACCTTGATCTAATT
>JAGPCI010000104.1 GCA_018058165.1 Bacteroidia bacterium | reverse complement strand
GATGAATTACTAAAGGCTTATCATTTGCTGGTTGGCTATACATGGCTACAATTACTTTTAAATAATAGTAAACTGCAATGATAGAATTAACAATAGCAAATAAGGTTAAAGTTACATGTCCGTTTCTGATGGCTTCGCTAAAAATATAATATTTACCTAAAAAGCCAGCAAAAGGCGGGATGCCTGCTAATGATAAGAAAAACACACTTATTAATGCCGCAGCCAATGGATTCTTTTTTCCAAGTCCATTAAAGGCTTCCACGTTTTCGCTAAAATTACTTTTAAACGTCATAATAACTAAAGCAAATAAACCTATGGTTGCAATTGCATAAGCTGTTGCGTAAAAAAATACAGAAGACGATGTGTTACCATCAGCACTTAATACTGCCAATAACATATAACCTGCATGTGCAATTCCTGAGTAAGCTAAAAGACGTTTTACGTTAAGTTGACTTAATGCAGTAATGTTACCTACCAATATAGTAGCTCCTGCTACAAGAGTTAAAACTGGTTTTACGTAATATAAAGTTCCGCCAAGCGAATGACTAAACAAGCGGTATAATGCAGCAAATGCAGCCACTTTTACCAAGGTACTCATAAAAGCTGTAATTAATGCAGGAGATCCTTCATAAACATCGGGACTCCAAAAGTGAAATGGAACAGCCGATACTTTAAATAACATTGCAAAAACCATCATCATTAAACCCAAATAAAACATGGGTGTAATTTCTCCTCCAGCAATGTATTTAGCAATTTTTTCAAGTTCAAAACTTCCGCTTGCACCGTAAATTAAAGCAATACCAAAAAGCAATATTCCTGATGCAAAAGCACCCATAATGAAATATTTAAAACCCGCTTCGTTACTACGAATGTCAAACTTTCGGCTACCAGCCATAATATACAACGAGATGGATAAAATTTCGATACCCAAAAACAGCATGGCCATATTGTTATAACTAACCATTACCAATGCACCACACAATACAAATATCATTATCGAAAGATAATCGCTTAAATGCTCGGGGTCGTTTTGATAATAGTTTGCTGCTAAAACAAAAACTAACATAGTGATAATGATAGATAAGCCTCCAAATGCAGTGGCAAAATTATCCATCTTTATCATGTGGCTAATAGAAACCGGGCCAATAGCAGCAGGAGATGTAATACCCCATTGTTGCATGTTTACCCAAAAAATTGCAGCTAAACCAACAATTGCAGCCGGTATTAAAAGCTTGCGAAGGTTTAGCACCTCGGCCATCATACAAAATAAACCTAAGCAAGTGGTATAAAGTAAAGTTGTCATGTTGCGTATTTTATTTGGCTATGGCTTTGTTTAAAATAATATCTAATGATGGTTGAATTAGTTCGAAAACTGGCTTAGGATAAACACCCATTACAATAATGGTAAATGCAATAATGCTTAAAACTAAAGTTTCGCTCCAATTTAAATCGGTAAAGTTTTGTGTGTGCTCGTTGGTATTACCCAACATGGTATTTTGAAACATGCGTAACATATAAACTGCACCCAAAATAATTGTTAAGCCAGCAAATGCTGCTAACCAAGTATTGTATTTAAAAACACCAAACAACAATAAAAACTCACCAATAAAACCGTTAGTTAATGGCAAGGCAACACTGGCCAAAACCACTATCATAAATAAGGTATTAAAACGTGGTGCTACATTGCGTATACCACCTAAATTATTAATGTTTGCTGTTTGTGTTCTGTTAATAATAATATCGGCACAAAAGAATAAACCAACAACGTTTACACCATGCGCAATCATCTGCACTACGCTGCCTTGCAAGCCTTCAATATTAAGTGCAAAAATACCAGCAGCTATTAAACCAACGTGTGCAACTGATGAATAAGCAAAAAGCTTTTTTAAATCGCCTTGCATAATGGCAATAATTGATGCGTATACAATGCCAATAACACACAATGTAATTGCTAATGGTCCCCACTCTGCAATACCAGCAGGAAGAACAGGTAACAACCAACGTATTAAACCATAAAGACCCATTTTTAGCATAATACCACTTAGCAACATTGTTCCTTGTGTAGGTGCTTCACTATAAGTATCAGCTTGCCATGTATGAAAAGGTACAATTGGAATTTTGATAGCAAAGGCTAAAAAGAACATCCAAAATAACCAACCTTGGTTGCAATCGCAAATTTTAGTATTGTATAAATCGGTAATATTAAAGTTTGCACTTGGGTTATAGTAATACAACATTATAAACCCAAACAACATTAATAAACTACCGGCCATGGTATAGATAAAAAACTTTAAGGTTACAGGTATACGGTTTTTGCCACCCCAACCTAAAGCAATAAAGTAAATTGGTATTAATGCTAATTCCCAGAAAATGTAAAACAATAAACCATCATAGGCCATAAATACTCCTATTAGTGCAAATTGCATAAGCAATATTAACGAGAAATAGGTTTTTGCATTGGTAAACTCCCGTTTAAAAGCACTTAATACTATTAATGGAAGTAAGAAGTTTGTTAAGCCAATCATGGCAAAACTTAATCCATCAATGCCTAGGTTAACACTAATGTTTGGACTGCTAATCCATTTGGTAAAAAATACAAAAGCTTCTGGGCCTTGTTGTTTAAAAATGGTGTAAGCATAAGCGGTTAAACCCAACTCGGCCAAGGTAAAAAGCAGTGCAACGCGCGAAGCCAGTTTATTGCCACTAAGCAATACTGCAATTGCTGCAACTAAGGGTAATAATAAAATTAGTAGGGTCATCATTATATAAACAAGCGAATTATCAATAATACCATCATGCCAATAACCATAGCAAACACATAAAATCCAGTATTGCCAGTTTGAAACAATCTCATGGTTTTACCAGTGGTGGCCACTATCCAGGCTGTTGCATTCACAGCCAAATCAATTATTAATTTATCAACCAAAACCAAAAATAAATCGCTTAAAATGGTAATAGGTTTAACTATTAAAGTGTCGTAAATTTCATCAACATAAAACTTATTGCTAATTACTTTATTTAAGCCAGTAAGTTCATTGTCGTTTACAGGTAATTCTGCTTTTTTAACATACTTAAAGTATGCAAACATTATTACTACAATAGCGCCAATACCAGCAAAACTCATTAAAATTATTTCGGTACTGTGTGATACTTTATCGTGGTGAACTAAGTACTGCTCAGAACCAGATGTTACTGCTGATAGGTAATTGCTAAATGCATGTTGCACATGAAATACTTCTGGCAAACCTAAGAAACCACCAACAACGGCTAATATACAAAGTATAATTAACGGGATAGTCATTGTTGCTGGAGATTCGTGTATGTGTTTTTTAGTTTCTTCTGTACCTCTAAAGTTTCCAAAAAAGGTTAAGAAAACTAAGCGGAACATATAAAACGCAGTGATAAACGAACTGATTGATAATATTGCCCAGATGGTTTTGTTCTGTTCAAAAGCGTGTGCTAATATTTCGTCTTTCGAGAAAAATCCTGATAAAAACGGAAAACCAGAAATTGCTAAAGATGCAAGGAAAAAAGTAATGAAAGTTACTTTAATGTATTTACCCAAACCACCCATTTTTCTGATGTCTTGTTCGCCATGCAAAGCATGAATAACACTACCCGCAGCTAAAAACAATAATGCTTTAAAAAATGCATGTGTTACTACATGAAACATACCGCTGCTAAATGCACCTAAGCCTAAAGCGGCAAACATTAACCCTAATTGCGAAACAGTAGAGTAAGCGAGTACTTTTTTAATATCGTTTTGTAATAAACCAATTACAGCAGCAAATACAGAAGTAATTACCCCAATAATTAAAATAAATGTTAATGTAGTAGGAGATAGCGAGAATAAAATATTGCTACGAACAATCATATAAATACCAGCAGTTACCATCGTTGCAGCATGTATTAATGCCGAAACAGGTGTTGGTCCAGCCATTGCATCGGGTAACCAAGTGTATAAAGGCAATTGAGCCGATTTACCCATTGCACCTACAAAAAGCAACATGGTAATGGCAATTAATAGTGCGCTATTTGGTGTTAATAATTGGGCTTGAGTTGCTACAGTGTTGTACTCTAAACTACCAAAGTAAAACAACATAAAAAACATGGCAATTAAAAAACCTAAATCGCCAATACGGTTCATTATAAATGCTTTTTTTGCAGCATTGTTAAAGTCGTTGTTTTTAAACCAGAAACCAATTAATAAATAAGAGCATAAACCTACGCCTTCCCAACCAATAAACATTACTAAATAATTATTACCCATAACCAGCAATAACATAAAGAATATAAACAGGTTTAAATAAGTAAAAAAGCGGGTAAAGCCTTCGTCATCGTGCATGTAACCAATGCTGTATAAATGAATTAAAAAACCAATACCCGTAACCACTAAAAGCATGGTAATGGTTAACGAATCTATTAAAAAACCAAAGCTAATATTGATTTTGCTAAATGCAATCCAATTAAATACATCTATATTTATTTTTGATGAAGCATCTAATCCGTTAAATAAGGTAATTGAACAAATAAAAGAGCCTAAAATAAACAAAGTTGCTATCCAGCCTGTAACGGATTTTGGAAGAAATTTTCCAAACAAACCGTTAATAAGGAAACCAATTAAAGGCAACAGCGGTATTAATAATGCTGGGGTTACCAATAAGGTGTCATGTATCATGTTGTCGTTCATGTGTGCGTTACTTTTCTAATATTGGATTACCATTTTAATTTGTTAAGCACATTAATATCTGTGCTTGTTACGTTTCTATAAATGCTCATTAATAATGCAAGTCCTACTGCTACTTCTGCTGCTGCAACCACCATTATAAAAAACACAAATACTTGTCCATCGCTATTATTGGCATATGCCGAAAATGCAACCAGTAATAGGTTTACCGAGTTTAACATTAGCTCAACACACATTAAAATTATGATTGCGTTTCTGCGAAAAAGTACACCCATAACACCTATACAAAATAAAAATGTGCTTAACACTAAATACCAGTTTTGAGGTACAGCTTGTAAAGTATTTTCCATGTTTTAAGTTCTTAAAATTTATAATTTTGCTAGATTAACTTGCTTGTTTTTTTACTTTCTTAGTAAGCATTACACTTCCTATCATTGCTGATAAAAATAGTATTGATGAAATTTCAAATGGTAATAAAAAATCTGTGAACAATCTTTTACCAACCTCTTCTATAAAACCAATGTTTGTTTTTGCAGGTAAACTAAATTCGCCCAATTCGGTTGCGCGCATAGATGCAATTAATACAATAAACAATAAACCACCGGTTATAATGGCCATGTATTTTGTAGGGTTGGTTTTATGTGGTTCTGTTTGAGCATTTAGGTTTAACAGCATCACCACAAATAAAAATAACACCATAATAGCACCAGCATACACTATTAAATGTACAACTGCTAAAAACTGTGCGTTAAGCAAAATGTAATGACCAGCAATGGTAAAAAAGCACACAATTAACCACAATACACTGTACATGGGATTGCGTGCGAATACAACCGATAATGCACTTATTATGGTTAATGCTGATAAAAAGAGAAATAAATATAAACTCATAAATTATTGATAACGCTTGTTTTAAAATTAGTTTAATTTAATAGTTTCAGCTTGTTCAAGTTGTTTTGGTTGTTGAGGTTCGCCTTCCATTTCGTATTTCTTTTTACGTTTAGTAATGTCAATGCGGCCTTCGTTATCTTTACCTTCAACCAATATATCTTTACCGTAAATAAAATTACCACGGGTAAATGCAGTAGGCACAATTCTGTCGCTTAGGTATATTGCATCTTTAGGACAAGCATCTTCGCACAAACCACAGAAAATACAACGCAACATGTTTATCTCATATTTGGCGGCATATTTTTCTTCACGGTATAAATGTTCTTCACCTTTTTTACGCTCGGCAGCTACCATGCTAATTGCTTCCGCTGGGCATGCAACTGCACATAAACCACAAGCAGTACAGTTTTCGCGTCCTTGCTCATCACGCTTTAACACATGTTGGCCACGATAAACAGCAGCTATTTCACGCTTTTCTTCAGGGTATTTAACCGTTGCAGGTTTCTTAAAAAGATGTTTTATAGTTATAGATAAACCACTTAAAACAGCAGGTATATACAACTTTTCGAGCCTTGTTAAGGTTGGCCTAGCTACAGTTTTTGATCTGTTGGTTAATTGCATAATCTATTATTTTAAAATACCATCAACAATACCGTATGCTAACGATTCTTGAGCATCCATCCAATAATCACGGTCAAAATCATGCATTATTTTTTCAACCGTTTGGCCACAATTTTTGGCTAAAATTTCGGCACTTAGTTTTTTAGTTTTTATAATTTCTAATGCCTGAATTTGAATATCAGAAGATTGACCTTGTGCACCACCGCTTGGCTGATGAATCATAACCTTTGCATGTGGATAGATATAACGTTTGCCTTTAGCGCCAACAGATAATAATAACGAACCCATTGAAGCGGCAAAGCCCATACAAACCGTAGAAACTGGTGATGACATTGATTTTATAACATCATACACTGCCATACCCGAAGTAACATAACCTCCAGGAGAATTTATTATTAAAGTTATTTCTTTGCCTGGCTCAATGGCCTCTAAAAAAAGTAACCTATCAATAACATGTTTAGCAGATTCATCATCAACTTGTCCCCATAAAAATATTTTACGTTGTTCAACAAGTTTACCATCTATTATGTCGTTTATTTTTAATGTGTTTTCCATAGTTTATTTAAAAAAAGTTAACCAAGCACCTGTTGCTAAAACGTTAAGTATTGATAGTGGAATTAAAACTTTCCAACCTAAATTCATTAATTGATCGTAACGGAAACGTGGCAATGTCCAACGTACCCACATAAAGAAAAATATGAAGAATATTATTTTTGAGAATAGTACAATTACACTTACCACAGCGGCCATATTTTGAGATAGGTTTAAACTATCAATACCCGGAAAGTGGTATCCACCAAAATACAAACTTGCAATAATTGCTGATGATACAAACATGTTAATGTATTCGCCAAATAAAAATAAGCCTAATTTCATTGAGCTAAACTCGGTATGGTAACCACCAATTAATTCACTTTCTGATTCTGGTAAATCAAAAGGAGCACGGTTACACTCGGCAAATGCACATATTAAAAATATTAAGAAACCTACTGGCTGACGAACCACATTCCACATATTGCCATCGCCTGCTTGACCATCTACAATTTCGCGTATATTTAATGAGTTGTTTATTAAAAGTAAGGCAACAATACTCATACCCATTGCTACTTCGTAACTAATCATTTGTGAAGCGGCACGCAATGCACCAAGTAATGCAAATTTATTGTTTGATGCCCATCCACCAATCATTATACCATATCCACCAATTGAAACAACTGCAAAAAGATATAACAAGCCTACATTTAAATTGGCTACTTGAAGTTCAAATTCATGACCACCAAAATTAAACGATTTACCCCAAGGTATAATAGCGCTGGCCATTAAAGCAGTTAATATAAAAATACCTGGTGCTAAAATAAATAAGAATTTGTTTGAAGAAGAAGGGATAATTTCTTCTTTGGTAAACATTTTTACCCCACCGGCAATTGGCTGCATTAATCCAAATGGTCCTGCTCTATCTGGACCTACACGGTCTTGTAAAAATGCTGCAACTTTACGCTCGCCATAGGTGGCATAAGCAGCAATACCAAGGCTAATTGCAAAAACTATAACTACAAGTATTGCTTTATCTAAAAGTAATAACCAATCCATTATTCGGTAATTTTTTTAATATCGTTTAAAGTTAGTTCTTTTGGTTTAACCATGTTCATGTAATGGTTGGCCGAAATAACCGAATGACGGTTAATGTTTCTTGGTCCTTCAATTACCCAATCGCTGGTTTTCTTTTTATCAAAACGGCACGTGTTACAAATAAATTCTTCTACCTCGCCCCATTGGTCTTTACGACCAGTAACACGCAATACTTCTTCGCCTTGGTACCACAACACCACTTTGCCCGAGCATTTATCTGTTTCGCAATTGCGGTGTGCATCTAC